>JAGARF010000221.1 GCA_017622395.1 Clostridia bacterium
CTTTTTGCAATTTCAGATTCTGTACCCTTTTTCACAAAAAGTCTGCTGTTTGCACCTGTTGCTGCACTAAGAGGGAACTGAGTTACATTAGGAGCATTAACAATTTCTTCTGCTCTTTCTGCTGCCTTTTCTTCTTCAATTCTTTCTTCAGCTGCATCAAGCTTTGATGTATCAAAGTCTGAATCTAAAATATATTCGCTTTCAGCTTTAAGTTCAGCAATCTGTGCTCTGTAGCTTGCAACATCTTCTTCCGTAAGAGCAGCACTGTCAAGAGCTGATAATACTGTATTTAAAGTATCAATTTTATCCTGTAATGATTCATCTACAACTGTCATACCTACAACAGATGAGGTGTTCGCTACTGAACCTGTGTAAATGAAGTATTCATAATCCTGATTTGCAGATGGAATTTCGATAGGGATAATACCCTGTCTTGCTGTATCAGAAGTTCCTATCCACCATGCACCTTCATAATTTTTAAGTGTGTAATCTGTTTTATAAGAAACCTTTTCAAGAACTTTATTTTCTAAAGGTATATTAACAAGGTTGGCACTATCGCCATAACCGTTTTCTAAAATACCCTGTCTCTGTTTAAAAATAGCTGCAACAGTTGCTCTTTCTGCTACAATATATTTATCGTTAGGGAACTGAATTCCTTCATTTGGATTAAATGTTGTTACATCAATTCCGTGTTCAGCCGCATTATCTGCTGTTACATATTTGAATGTTTTTCTTAATGAGGCATCACTGTTGTAAAAATCATCTTTAGTAAGTGCAGTTCCGTCTTCGTTCTTAGGTGCATAAACAACTGCTCTTGATACAAATGGCTTTTTGGTCAGATAGTTTGCATTATAATCAGCCTCTGTGTTATGTTCAACAAACACATATTTATCATGAGCTGTTGAATCACCTTCGTAATACAATGAAACCTTCTGGATACTTATAAGCGGACCTGCACCAATACCTGTATAAGAGGCAGTATAATTGTTTGCGTGCAAATTACCAAGCATAAATAACACAGAAAGCTTATTACCGCTCATATTAACCGGAACTGCTTTTTCAGAGGTAGAAAGATAAACCGCATTAGGACTGTAAGCATCTCTGCTTAAAGGTCCAATCTTGTGCTGTATGCCTGCGTTTTTAATAACAGCATAAGTTGCATCATTTTCTGTAACAACATCCATAACATGAGAATTGTTTACAGTACGTGTTACCACTTTTGTGTGTGTATATGTGCCATTATAAGCTGTCAATGGTGAAGAATTATTTCCGCCTGTGTACTGGGTTGTAGTTACCTTGCTTCCGTTTTCCAAAAGCAAATCTTCAATCATATATACACCATCAACCTGTCCTTTTTCTGTACTTTTGAAGCCTTTTTTGTAAAAAGGTACATCATCAAAGTTGATATCGGTGCTGATTGGTAACCAATCATAAATAGTAACTTCTTTTGATTCTCCCTCAACCTCTTCTGTAAAAGTGTATGTCGCGTCTTTAGCTGAGCTTGTACCGCTGGCAGAATTGTTAAATCTTGCATAAGTACCTGCCTCCTCAAAGGAAGCAAAAAGGTCTGCGTTTGCAGAGCTGCTTAAGTCTACATACCGATAATACGGAGCACTTAAAATCTCTTGTCTTTCAGCTTCTGTTATTTCAGTTGCTGTTACGCCCATTGGAAGAACAAGCATACTGAGAAGCATTGTAAGTGTCAAAACTATCGCTGTCAACTTTTTCATAAAATTCTCTCCTTTTTTAATAATATATTTTAGTTTATTAATAAGTAAATTAAACTTATTATAAGTTTAGCATAGCGAAATTTATTCGTCAAGCATTTTTTTTGCAAAACCAAGGTAATTTTGCTTATTTTTCGCGTTTAAGGAAAGAAAAGTTAGAGATTTGCAGTAAATATTTTTTAGCATTTCCGTTATATTTATCAAATGACTAATTTTCAAGCAATTTGGGAAACTTTTTCGGTTATATGGAAAATTATGTAGCTTTTGTTCGCCACACAGGGGCGACCTTTTGCGGCCGCCCCTGCGATGATATATTCTTTTATCTTGCTTCTTTGTCAAAGTACTGAATTATTCCAAGGTATATGGAAAAAGCCAGTTTTTGCTGATACTCCTTTTTAGAAAGCATTTTTGCTTCCTCAGGATTAGATAAAAATCCACACTCTATTAAAACCGACGGTAATTTTAAATCATTAAAAAGCATTTTTGATGAATTTATCTGCATAGGCAGTCTTAAATTGCTGTTGTCTGCATTGTCCTTTAAGGAGTTTTGTATTATAAGAGCCGCTGTTTTACTATGAGGGGATTTAGGTTCATAAAAGGTCTGTGCTCCCCTGTACTTACTTTCGGTGAAAAAATTCTGATGTATGCTTACAAACAAGTCTGCTCCTGAGGAAGTGACTTTTTCTTTTCTTTTCAACAAATCACTTTTCTTTTTCTCGTTTACAGTCTGTGCATCTCTGCTGTGAAGGGACATATCTTGTGTTCTTGTCATTATGACCTTTGCTCCGCTTTGAATAAGATAGCTTTCAAGATATTTTGCAATACTTAAGTTTATGTCTTTTTCAACGCTTCCGTCCTTTGCCACCGCTCCCCCATCAATACCGCCGTGTCCTGCATCTATTACAATTGTCTTTTCGCATACAGGAAATCTTGCAAGGACATCTTTTTTCAGAAAACTTCCACCTAAGAAACACATACACACCACCGCTGCAATCATTACAGAAAAAACAGCAAGCTTAGCTTTACTCAGATGTATTACCATTTTTTATGTCCTCCAGCATTTTTTCTATTAAGGTTAACTTATTCATTATACCTGCAAGAATTTCATACTCGCTTTTATTTTCAAGAAGCTTTATTATTTCATCATATTTTTTCTCAACACTTGTTTCCTCAGGCATCGGGTCCGGTTCTTTTATTATCTCTTTGACAGGTTTCTCATTCATTAAAAGACTTCTGTATGTCCCTCTTGGGGTAAGGCTTGCATATGTCTTTGTTTTATATGTATCCGAAATGCTTGTTATAAGCTCATATCTTGAAACACTTCCGAAATACGCATATTTCGGTCTTGTGAAACTATCTCCCGACACATTTACACTCTTTAGTATTCTTCCCTGATATTCAAAAAGAACAGTAAGCTCTCTCCTGTAGTTAATAACAATAGGCTTTACTTCTTCCCTTATTCCCGAAATCAGAACTTTATCCATACAATATACCAAAACCTCTTTTTCTTTTTTAACCGAAAATGCAAACTGAGGTTCTTTTGTAAAATCTCCGCTGGCAAACAAAAGCTGTCCCTCTGCCTCACATACTGCTGTAAACTGACTCCACACCTTGCTTTTCCAATCATACTTTTTGTAACCGACTTGACCGTTTTTATAAAAAGCATAAAGATTATCTTCATAATCCTTAAACATAAACACCCTTGTTTGTTCCTCAAGGCTGTCAAGAACAAAAGGTTTTATGTCGCTGTTTATTATGTGGTGTATCAACAGTATTTTATCCTCGTGTTTTATGCTGTAGAGTGCATTTATCCATCCATTTACATATTCTGCATTAAAAAATTTCTCATAGCCTTCGGTTATCCGTGACTGAAGCAGACATCTGCTGCTTACATCAGCTCCGCTTATTGTTATTAAATATATTCCGTTTTCCTTGTCCTGGCAGATTATAAATTCATTACCCTTATCGTCTGCACACACATCGAAATCAGAAAACGGTGTCTCAAATATTTTTTCCGTGTTTCTTCTTATATAATTTTCCTTGTAATCTATTACCGTATTTTCTGCTATATACTTCATTCCTGCCTCCTGTTAATTTATTTATTAAATGTATATTCACAAATTGTTTTTTAATACATATGATATAGTAAGCCACCCCACGGGCATACCAAAAACAGTGGGAGAAAGGTCATATATATATGGGTAAAGATTTTACAGCAGGCAATGCTACCAACAACTGCGTAAGAGAAGCTGTTTGTATTCATACAGACAAGGTATACGATTCCTGCCGTGACAAAGAATGTATTGAAGACTTAAGAGTATATTTCCCTGTTTGCCATCAGTCTCTCATAGACAGCGCTATGAATGTTAAGTTAAGCAATGTGGAAATTCTCTGGGTTCAGACTGATGTTGAACCTCTTTCCTTTAATCAGGGCTACTATACTGTAGATATCAGATTTTTCTTTAAGGTTTCTGTTGATGTTTACTGCGATATGCTCAGACCTAAGAGAATTGAAGGTTTAGCTGTTTACGACAAAAAGGTTGTTCTTTTCGGTTCTGAGGGAAAGGCAAGAATATTCCAGTCACTTTATCAGTACCAGACAGCAGACCAGCAGCTTGCGGTTAAAAACAATCTTCCTAAAGCTGTTGTTGAAGTCGTTGACCCTGTTCCTCTTAATGCAAAACTTGTTGAAAGATGCCAGAACAACTGTTGCGACCTCTTTGATATTTCTTCAGCACCTGATTTTATTTGCAACTGCTTTGAAGATGTTTTTGGTACGCAGGATACAGAAAAACGCGTTTATATCACAATCGGTCTTTTCTCTATCATAAAGCTTGAGAGAAGTGTTCAGCTCCTTATTCCTGTATACGACTTCTGTATTCCTTCAAAAGAATGTGTTTCTTCAACATCTGAAAATCCATGCGAGCTCTTTGAATCTCTTGACTTCCCTGTTGATGAGTTCTACCCGCCTGTAAACGGCAACGACTCAGGCTGCGGATGCGGATGTAACTAAAATAAATCCACCTTAGGGTGGATTTATTTTAGTTGACTAATTTACAAATAAATGTTATACTGTAAAAGTAAAATGAAATTTTATTGTTTAAAGGGTAGGTAAATAATGAAACTAAATTTGAAAAAGCTTGTAAGCTTCAAGCCTAAAAAGAAAACTACTACAAGTGCCGAGGTAGCTATTTTAGACAAAAACGCTTCTTTTGCAGTTAAAGAAGCCTATAAATCTTTACGAACAAATCTCATTTTTTCTATGGGTACCCCAGGCGGCAAAGCTAAGGTTTTATCAATTGTAAGCTCCGCTCCAAGTGAGGGAAAAACAACTACTGCAATCAACATTGCAATCTCTTTTGCAGAAACAGACTGCAAGGTTTTACTTGTTGATTGTGACCTTAGAAAACCTAAGCTTCATAAGTATATGAAAATTAAAAACACTTCGGGTATGTCAAACATCTTAGGAGGTTTTTCTACTGCTGAACAGACTATTTTCAAATCTCCTTACGGATTTGACTGCATCCTTGCAGGAAGAATTCCGCCTAATCCGGCAGAGCTTCTTTCATCGGACAAGTTTACCGAAACCTTCGATTCACTTAAAGATAAATACGATTACATATTTATTGACTGCCCGCCTGTCAATGTGGTTTCCGACGCACTTACTATATCAACTTATTCAGACGGTGTTTTGTATGTTGTTAATCCCGGCATTGTTTTAACCTCCGATGTAGAAGAAGGTATTGCAAAACTTGAGTTTGTTAACGCAAAAATATATGGTTTTGTTGCAAACGCGGTAGACACCTTCCTTAAGCATAAATACACCGGAAAATACAGAACAAGATACGGAAGTCGATATGGCTCCAAATACGGATACTACTATTACTCATCTTCCTACAAAGCATACGAATACAAAGAGGATGAAAAAGATGATTGATTTC
Organism: Clostridia bacterium; assembly: GCA_017622395.1. Taxonomy (GTDB): domain Bacteria; phylum Bacillota; class Clostridia; order RGIG6154; family RGIG6154; genus RGIG8700. The sequence goes on from JAGARF010000221.1 coordinate 5,669, forward strand.
CATTCACACATTTTACCGTCAATAGACGATGGCTCAAAAAGCCCCGAAATGTCATTGGAAATAATAAAAGAGGGTATAAATCAGGGCGTAAATAAATTTATATTTACGCCCCATTTTTATAATGACACCAACACTTATGAGGATTTTATTATTTCCAGAAAAAAAGCTGTTTTTGAACTTAAAAATCATTGTGAGCAACAAGGGTTTGAGTTGCCTGAATTTTTATTAGGTGCGGAGGTCGCACTATCAGATAAGACCTGCAATCTTGAAAATTTAGAAAATCTTTGTATTGAGGGAACTGAGCTTTTGCTTTTAGAACTTCCCTATTCTCCTTTTGTAAGCTGGACACCAAAATCAATTTACAATATTATGTACGAGAGAAATCTAACCCCTGTTATGGCACATCTTGACAGATACATTGCAAGCCGCGGGCACAAGCAGGTTATTGAAGATATTATCAAAATGGATATCCCTGTCCAGATTAATGCATCAGCTTTTCTTGAAAGAAAAACAAGAAAGTTTATTAAAAGGCTTATAGAAAACGGCACAACTATAGTTCTTGGCTCAGATGTTCACAACTTAAAATCAAGACCATACGAGCTTTCAAAGGCGTCAGAAATTTCACAAAAGAA
>JAGARF010000222.1 GCA_017622395.1 Clostridia bacterium
AAAACAAGTCTTTCTTCTATGTAATTTATATCAGTATCTTCATCTTCAATATCAGAAATTGCTCTTACTCCGTCGCATATATCATCAACGGCATAATAAGCATCTCTCGCTTTCTGAGCAAGCTCTTTTACAGATGTGTCAAACTCTGCAAGAGTATCTAAAGCATCAAGGGCATTTGAAAGAAGCTCTCTTGCCCCTGCTCTTTCCTCGTCACCGCTTAATGATAAAACACTTTCCTTTATACATGCTCTTATTTTTTCATTATTTAAAAATCTGCTCCTTGTGTTTTTAAGGTCTTCTTCCTCGCCATCTTCAAGTCTTGCATCTTCGATTTCTTTAATTGAGTATTCAAGAAGCTCTTTTTTCTGTTCCTTTAAAGAGTCCTCCTGCTGTACCTCCTGCATTTTTCTTAAACATTCCTGCATCAGAGAAAAGCTTTCCCTGTAATCCTCAAGGTTTTTTTCCGCTTTTGCAAAAGAGTCAAGATACTTACCGTGAAATTTCTCGTCTAAAATCTCCTGACTGTCGTGCTGACCGTGAATATTTATGATTTTTGAGCAGATTTGCTTTAAAAGACCCGTAGTTGCAATTCTGTTGTTTATTCTTACAACACTTCTTCCGTCTTTTGAAATTTCTCTGCTTAAAATCAAGGGTTCTCCATCTTCAAAGTCTATTCCTGCATCAGAAAGTGCGGAATAAACCTGTTCCTCAGAGGTGTATACCACTCCCTCAACCAGAGCCTTCTGAGCACCTGTACGCACAAGCTCCTTTGAGCTTCTCTCCCCTGTAAGCAGATTAACCGAATCTATTATAATTGATTTTCCTGCACCTGTCTGTCCCGTTAAAACATTAAAGCCCTCACGGAACTCAAGGCTTACATTGTCCATAATGGCAATGTTTTCAATATGAATACTGTATAGCACTTTATTTTATAACCTCGTTAATTTTATCAATAAGACCGTCTGCCGTATAATCTGAATATATAGCAACAAAAACAGTGTCATCGCCTGCAATTACTCCTGCAATTTCATCAAACCCCAGGGTTTCAATTGCCATTGCACAAACCTGTGCAGAACCCGGAATGGTTTTCATAACCATTATATTTCCTGCACTCTGCATATTAATCAAGGAATGTTTTAAAACTGTAATGTACCTTGCTCTTAAATCGCTGTCGCTTTCCTTGCTTGGCTCTGCGTATCTGTAGCGGTCATCATAATCTGCAATTTTAATAAGTCTTAATTCCTTGATATCTCTTGAAACAGTTGCCTGAGTTACATCAAAACCCTCTTTCAAAAGAAAATCCGTAAGCTGACCCTGAGTTTCAACCACATTTTCCGCTATGATTTTTAATATCTCCTTGTGTCTTAATTTTTTAGACATTTCCACTACCTCTTATAAGTTTTTTATTAAGTATATCAAAGAAATTACTTTCGTAAAGTCTTATGAGCTTTGTTTTGTATTTCGACTTGGTTATATAGATTTCATCACCATGGGAAAGCTTAAAGGGCTGTTTACCGTCACACATAAGGGCAACATCCTCTCCGTGATAAATATCAACGGTAACCTTTATGGTTTGCTCGTCTGCTATAACCATAGGTCTTGCATTTGTAGAATGAGCACAAATAGGCGTAATTACCATTATATTAAGCTTTGGCTCGGCTATAGGGCCGCCTGCAGAAAGAGAATATGCAGTTGAGCCTGTTGGGGTTGAAACAATAAGTCCGTCTGAATAATAGTCGCCTGTATATTTGCCGTCTATTTCAAGGAGCATATGTACCATTTTTGAAAGAATTCCCTTGGTTGCTACGGCATCATTTAAGGCTGTTTCGGAAAACACCTCAACACCATCTCTTACAACCTTAACATCAAGCATCATTCTTTCTTCTATTTCGTATTCTCCCTTTTCTATTCTTGAAAAGTCTGCCGTCTGTTCTTTATTCAGCTCCGCGAGATAACCAAGGTGTCCGAAATTAAGTCCCAAAATCGGAACGCCGTATTTTGCGCTGTACTGTGCAACAGAAAGAATTGTTCCGTCACCGCCAAGGACAACAGCTATTTCCGTTTCCTTGAAAAGTTTGTCATAATCTTCGTTTTGTATAACCTCAAAACCGCATTTTATAAGTGCATCTGTAACTTTCTTTACTTCCTCTGGTTGTTTTTCCGCTATCTTTGATACTATCAATCCAACCGTTTTCATAATTTTCCTCCATTACAGTACATTATGACTTTCGTCTACTACATTTTTAATATCTATTTCATTCTCACAGGGAACCTTCGTAAGATAAAGGAGATATTCTATATTTCCCTCAGGTCCTCTGATGGGTGAGAAATCAAGTGCTTTTGGATAAAATTCAATTTCTTTACAAAAATTCACTATGCTTTCAACCACTTCATAGTGGACAGCTATATCTCTTACAACGCCTTTTTTGCCAACCTTTTCCCTTCCTGCCTCAAACTGCGGCTTTATAAGACACAAAAGCTCGCCGTCATCTTTTAAAAGCTCTTTTGCAACAGGAAGAACAAGCTTAAGTGAGATAAAAGAAACATCTATTGATGCAAAATCAAGTTTTTCTCCTATCTGCTCTGAGGTTACATTTCTTATGTTTGTTCTTTCCATATTCACAACACGCTCATCCTGTCTTAGTTTCCAGGCAAGCTGACCGTAACCAACATCAACAGCAAAAACCTTAACCGCTCCGTTTTGAAGCATACAGTCCGTAAAACCGCCTGTTGACGCACCTATATCCATTGCAACCTTATTTTCAAGGGTAACACCGAAAACCTTCATCGCCTTATCAAGCTTAAGTCCTCCTCGGCTGACATAGGGGTTTAATTTCCCCCTTACCTCTATTTCGTCGCCCTCGTTTACAAAAAAGCCCGCTTTATCAGCCTTCTGGTTGTTCACATAAACATTACCGCTCATTATTATGGCTCTTGCCTTTTCTCTTGACTCTGCAAGATTGTTTTCAGTTAAATAAACATCAAGCCTCTGTTTCATTAATATACCTCTCTATTGTTTCTCCGTCTATACCGCAGTCTTTAAAAAGCTCATCAACACTTCCGTGAGGAACAAATCTGTTTTCTATTGCAAAGACCTTTGCTTTTACGGATATACCTTTTTGTGCAAGATATGCACAGATTTTTTCACCTATACCGCCGTTTTTAATACTGTCCTCCGCAACTACAAGATGCTTTGTTTTTTCAAGGGATTTTATTATGCTTTCATAATCTATATGAGATACGCAGTTTAAATGAATATGGTCTGCATCCAAATTTCTCTTTTTTATAACCTCTGTCATTTTGGAGTAGGTTACAACAGTAGCTTTGTTTCCTTCTTTCACAAGCTTACCATTAAGAAGGTCTGTTTTTTCTCCATCCTCAAAGTTGCCCTTACTGTATCTTACGGCAACAATTCCGTCTGTTTCATAGATTGCTTTTTCTATTGCATCTTCAAGCTCCGCCTTGTTTGAAGGGGTAAAGATTGTAACATTTGGAATTGTATTTAAGAAATTAATATCAAATATACCGTGATGGGTTTCTCCGTCCTCCCCTGAAATGCCTGCCCTGTCCAAAAGAAGAACTGCGTGGAGATTTGATATTGCCATATCGTGAATAATATTGTCATATGCCCTCTGCATAAAGGTTGAGTATATGGCAATAACAGGAATTTTGCCCTTTGCGGCAAGACCTGCACCAAAGGTTACGGCATGTCCCTCACTTATGCCCACATCGTAAAATCTTTCAGGGAGCTTTTTATGGAAATCGGAAAGTCCGCACCCGTCCTCCATTGCAGCACATACCGCAATTATGTTTTCATCTTTTTCTGCAAGGCTTAAAAGCTTTTGTCCTGCAATGTATGACGGTGATTTTACATTCGCCGCTGAAATTACAGGCTTTGTTTTGTCAAAGCTTCCCAATCCGTGATATAATTCAGGAGTTTTTTCCGCAAATTCATAACCTTTTCCCTTTTTGGTTACAATGTGCAAAAGCACAGGACATTCCATTTCCTTTATTCTTGACAGAATTTTAATCAAAAGGTCCGTATCGTGTCCGTCTATAGGTCCGATATATTTAAAGCCGAAATTTTCAAACATAATTCCTGAAGTTATAAGCAGTTTTTTAACTCCGTATTTAACTGCACTTGAAAATTTTGAAACAGGTTTTCCCAAAACAGGAATTTTAGTTGTATAATGCTTTATATTTTCTTTCAGTTTTGTATATGCAGGGGTAATTCTTAAATTGTTGAGATAGTTGCTGACACTTCCCACATTTTCTTTTATAGACATTTCATTATCGTTTAAAACAACAAGAAGTCTGCTTTTATTCTGACCAGCATTGTTAAGTCCCTCAAAGGAAAGACCGTTGCAAAGTGATGCATCTCCTACAAATGCAACCGAGAAATTTTTGTTATTTTCTTTTCTGTTCACCTCTGCCATAGCATAGGCTGCAGAAATTGCCGTTCCTGCGTGGCCTGCATTGAAACAGTCATACTCACTTTCAAAGGTTCTCGGGAACCCTGAAATTCCTTTATATTTTCTTAAATTTTTAAATTCTTCTTTTCTGTCTGTTAATATTTTATAAACATAGCTTTGATGGCCCACATCAAAAACAATATTGTCTTTTTTGAAATCAAACACCTTTAAAAGTGCTAAAGTTATTTCAACCGCACCCAAATTAGACGCCAGGTGACCGCCGTTTTTTGACACAGTATCTATGATATACTCCCTCACATCCTGTGCAAGACTATTAAGCTGTTTAATATTTAAGCCCTTTAAATCCTCAGGACCTTTATAATCTTTAAGCAAACCCACTCTTTATTCTCCCTACAGTCTAATTTTCTACAAATTACAGTATAGCATATATTTGCAGTTATGTAAATACTTTTATAGAAAGAACTCAGGTAAAAGCAAGAAAAATCAACTAACGGTTGACCTCAAAAAAATATTTTCAACAAATAGTTGACTTATTAAATTATGTGTTGTATAATACATTTTATATTATAAAAATTACACCTTAGGAGGTTTTATTATGAGCAGAGTATACAATTTTTCAGCGGGTCCTTCAATGTTACCCCTTCCTGTCCTTGAGCAGTGCGCAAAAGAGATGACAGACTATAACGGCAGCGGTATGTCCGTAATGGAAATGAGCCACAGAAGTGCAGTTTACGATGAAATCATCAAAGAAGCAGAAAAAAATCTGCGTACACTTATGAATATTCCCGATAACTACAAGGTTCTTTTCCTTCAGGGCGGTGCTTCAACACAGTTTGCAGCAGTTCCCCTTAATCTTATGAAAAACAAGAAGGCTGATTATGTAGTTTCAGGTCAGTTTTCAAAGAAAGCTTTTGAAGAAGCACAGAAATACGGCGATGCAAAATGTATTGCTTCTTCAAAGGACAGAACCTTTGCATACATACCAACAATCACACCTGATATGGTTCGTGAAGATGCAGACTATGTTCATGTTTGCTATAACAACACAATTTTCGGTACTAAATATCCTGAAGTTCCAAATGTTGGCGACAAGGTTTTGGTTGCAGATATGTCATCCTGCATTATTTCAGAGCCTGTTGATGTAACAAAATTCGGTGTTATCTATGCAGGTGCACAGAAGAATATGGCTCCTGCAGGTCTTACAGTTGTTATTGTCAGAGAGGACCTTTTAGGCAACGCAAGAGAAGATACTCCAACAATGCTTAATTGGCAGACAATGGCAGACAACGATTCTATGTATAACACACCTCCTTGCTATGCAATCTATGTTGCAGGTCTTGTGTATAAATGGATTTTAGGTCTTGGCGGTTTAGATGCTATGAAGAAAATCAATGAAGAAAAAGCAGCTATTCTTTACAACTACCTTGATTCATCAGAGCTTTTCAAGCCGGGTGCAGATAAAGAATACCGTTCAATGATGAATGTTACATTCGTTACAGGCGACGAAGAGCTCGACAAAAAATTCTGCAAAGAAGCAGACGCTGCAGGCTTTAAAAATCTTAAAGGTCACAGAAGTGTTGGCGGTATGAGAGCAAGCATTTATAATGCTATGCCAACAGAAGGTGTTAAAGCCTTAGTTGAATTTATGAAAAAATTCGAGGCAGACAACAAATAAAAATAAGGAGTTTTCATCATGTTTGAAATTTTAACATTAAATAAAATCGCAAAAGTTGGTCTTGATAAGCTTGGCGATAATTTCACCGTTACAGACGAAGTTAAAAATCCTGACGGCATAATGCTGAGAAGCTTTGCAATGCACGATATGGAGCTTCCCGAAAACTTAAAGGCTGTAGCTCGTGCAGGTGCAGGTACAAATAATATTCCAATTGACAAATGCTCAGAAAAAGGTATTGTTGTTTTCAATACTCCGGGTGCTAACGCAAATGCTGTTAAGGAGCTTGCAATCGGTGCTCTTTTCCTTGCATCAAGAGATGTTGTGGGCGGTATCAAATGGGCGGAAACCTTAAAGCCTGAGGGCGATGCAGTTCCAAAGCTTGTTGAAAAAGGCAAGAGTGCATTTGTAGGTCCTGAAATCGCAGGTAAAACTATCGGTGTTATCGGTCTTGGTGCTATCGGTGTTATGGTTGCAAATGCCGCAAACAGTCTTGGTATGGAAGTACTTGGATATGACCCGTTTATTTCAGTTGATGCTGCATGGCATCTTTCAAGAAAGATTGTTCATGTTAACAACATAAACGAAATCTTTGCAAAATGTGATTATATCACACTTCACTTACCTCTTAACGACAAGACAAGATACACAATTAACAAAGACACAATCGCACTTATGAAAGACGGTGCAAGAATTATTAACTTCTCAAGAAACGAGCTTGTTAATAACGAAGACCTTCTTAATGCTGTTGCAGAAGGCAAAATCGCAAAATATGTAACAGACTTCCCAAGTGCTGATTTAATCGGCGTTGACAATGTTATCTGCATCCCTCATCTTGGTGCTTCAACACCTGAGTCAGAGGATAACTGTGCAGTTATGGCAGCAAAGGAAATAAGAGATTACCTTGAGAACGGTAACATTACAAATTCTGTAAACTTCCCTGCCTGCAACGCACCAAGAGAAACTGCAGTAAGAATTTGCATAATTCACAAAAACATTCCTGCAATGATTAATGCTTTCACCGCTTTCTTTGCAGAAAACAATATAAATATTGAAAATCTCATTAACAAATCAAAAGGCGATTATGCATACTGCATTATTGATACAGCTTCCGATATCCCTGATATCGATACCAAGCTTTCAGCAATTGACGGTGTTATCAAGGTAAGAGTTATAAAATAAAACCCCTTAGACCGTCGAAAAAGTCGTTCTACCGCAAGCAAATTATATAAATTGTAGGGCTTAAGCGATTTTCGACGAACCGTAAATAACATAAAGTTTTATTGTATCAATCCCCGAATGTTTATTAAAAACATTCGGGGATTGCTTGCTTTTTAACAGCCGAAACCTCTCATGTATCCACATACACTTCGGATTTCGGCTGTCAAAATATAACTTTCTTTTTCGCACTCTGAGAGCTTTCGTGAAATTTTTGCGAAAGCTCTTTTATTTTATCGTCTTTTCTGTTATAATTATTTTGTATAAATATATAAATCGGAGTTTAGTATGAAAAAGTTTTTATTTTCTTTAATTTTCATATTTTCAATGTTTTTTTCTGCAGATGTTTATGCCTATAATATTGACATTCTTAAAGCAGAGGGTATTGTAGTCGGCGATGAAGGCGGATACAGAGAAGAGGACACTGTAACAAGGGGCGAGTTTATCAAAATGATAAACCGTACTTTTTCTGTGCCGTCTGACCTTTCTTACAAGGCATTGCCTGATGTTTTAGATACAGATTGGTATTTTAGTGACATTTTAAGTGCCGTTAACTATGGCTATGTAAAAGGTGACGAAAAAGGAAATATAAACCCTGAAAGCAACATAACAAGACAAGAGGCAATATCAATTGCCGCAAGACTTACAGGCTATAAAGACACTCTTATAACCTCCTACACAGATGACGGATATATCGCCTCCTGGGCAAAAGGGCCTGCAAGTACTCTTTTGGAGCTTGGGTTTATTCCTGAAAGCGATATGTTCAGACCTGAAGATTTGATGACCAGAAAAGAGTGTTTTGACCTTTTCTACAACATATTAAAAAACAGATTTTCCTCAGGTGACGGAACCAAGCTTTCTCCGTATGTTATAACCTACCCATGGCAGCTTGCAAATATAAGACTTTTCCCTGACAAAGCTTTCACCATAAACAGCGACCTTGATTTTAAGCTTTACAATCTTTCATATATACCTGTGGATAAATTTTCAGGAACACTTTCAGGTAACGGTCATAAAATAACAAGACTTTTTTCAAAACAGACATCAAACAATGCAGTTTTTAAAACCGTGGAAAAAAATTCAGTTATTTCAGGCATCACCCTTGTGTGTCCTGATGACTTTTTCTCAATTGCAAATGAAAACTTCGGTCTTATTTCAGACTGTCTTAACACAAGCTATTTTAAAAATAAAGAAATTGCTAAATTTTCTTCCTACAAAGGCGGTATTGCAGACATAAACAACGGCATAATAGAAAACTGCGGTAACAGCTCTTATATTTCATTAAGAACAGGCGACATCGCTGCAGGAGGTATTTGCGGACTTAACAACGGCACAATAAAAAACTGTTTTAACCTTGCAAATGGTCTGAATTCTGATTGTTTCGCCATTGCAGGAAGCAATAAAGGAACTCTCACAAGTTGCTACAGCACAACATCGCTTGAGCTTTCTGACTCCGCTTTAGAAAACTGCTATTACACAGGCACAAGAGTACTAAAAAATGGTAAATACATTTCAAAGGACTCGCTTTCTTCAGTTTTCCCTCACTTTGTTTCAAGGGAAAATGTTCTTGTTCCTGAAAATCTTGTATACACGGGCAACGAAAATTTCTCTGAGTTTTCAGGGGGTAACGGTTCTGCATCAAACCCCTTTAAAATTGCTACTCAGGAAAATTTTGAAAACATTAAAAATTACCCCAAATCATATTTTATTCAGATAGGAGATATTGCTTTTACAAAACCTGTAAAAATCGAAGATTTTGATGGTTATTATCTTGGAAACGGATACAAGCTCTCTCACATCAACCTATTGTCTGCAGACTTAAATACAGCAATTTTTGAAACAAACAACGGTACTCTTGAAGGTATAAGAATATATGACGGATATTTCTTCTCTTATGAAAACTCGGCTTCCTTATGCCTTGAAAACAACGGCACTGTTTTAAACTGCAGTTCTTATTCTTCCGTTACGGGAAACAACTGCGGAGGACTTGTTTTTATAAACAACGGCGAAATCACAAACAGTTTCTTTGAAGGAAAAATCTCGGGCAGTTTTGCAGGCGGTCTTGTTTTCACAAACAACGGTACTGTTTCAAACTCCTATTCTGACGCAGAAATTTCAGGTAAAAAAGCCTCATCTTTAGTCTATGATAACAAAAAGGATATTTCCTTCTGCATTGCAACAGGTTCCCTTAACACACCTGAGCATAGCTCAGTAGCATTTATAAATTCAGGTAAAATATCAAGATGTGTATACAACTCGGACGAAAAAGACTGTCTTGTTGAAACAGGTACATCTGATGCACTATACAGAGACAACTTAACCTCAGTTCCCTTTTTCGACGATAAAATATGGGAAGTCGGTAAAAGAACATCTGTTTTAAAGGACAATCCTTCATTCCTGCAGAACGCAAGAGAAAACACTTATTCCTTTGCAGGAGGCGACGGAACTGCATCAAACCCTTATGTTATAATAACGCCTATTCATTTAAACAATGTAAAATACTTCCCTTTTGGAAGCTTTATACTTAAAAATGACATTGATATGTCTTTAACCTCTTTTAAAGCATTAAAGGAATTCAATGGTATTTTTGACGGAAACTCAAAGAAAATATCGGGTCTTTCGGATACCTTTGCTGATTTAAACAACGGCATAATAGCAAATCTTGAAATTAAAAATTCAAAAGCTCTTGCAAACTCCTTTACAGAAATTAACAACGGCAGTATCATTGCCTGCAAAAACAGCTCTGACATACAGGGTGAAAGAGTTTCCGCCTTTGCAGCTTTAAACAACGGCAGTATTATTAAATGTTTAAACAACGGTGCTCTTTGCGGCAACACAGTTGCCTCAATCGCTCTCGAAAACAACGGCAGTATTACAGACTGTATCAACACAGCAAATCTTGTTGGCACAGGTGAAAACAGCATTATATTCGGTATTGCGTCAAATGGCAAAATTACAAGAGGCTACAATACAGGCGATATGTATTTTGAAGATTTCATTGGAACAATACACCCTGTTTCTGACAAAGAGTACAAAGATACCTTTTATCTTAACCGCTATGAAAGTTCTGCAAAGGGCGGTCTTAACTATGAAGAATTCAGGTCTGCAGGGTTGGACAGTATGATATACTCCTCTTTAAAAAGAGGCTACCCTGTTTTTGATGATGTTGATTTCTCCGACATTGAGTTCCCTACAGGCTACCAAAGCGGAAACGGAAGTGAAGAAAATCCATTCCTTATCAGCTCAATGAGAGAGCTTTATGACATAAGAATGTATCCTGAAAGTTTTTTTAAACTTTCAAGAGATTTAGACCTTTCAGCATATTATGCTGTCTCTTCAATTTATAACAACGCCCATCTTGGTTTTACACCTATATCAGACTTTAAAGGTGAACTTGACGGTAACAATTCTACTATCTACGCTCTTAACATTCTTTATACAAATCAGCAAGATGCAGGTTTCATAATAAACAACATTGGCAATATCAAAAATCTTACAGTTGCAGAATCCAGAATTGAAGGCTTTAAAAAAGCAGGTGCAATAGCCGTTAAAAACAACGGAAAAATATCCAACATAACCTTAAGAGGCTCAAAAGTCGGAGTTAAAGACGGTATGTGTGGTGCAATTGTATGCATCAATGACGAAAGAGGACAAGTTTTAAATTGTCTGAACAAATCAGATATTTTTGCCTCTAATATGGCAGGAGGTATTGCCGCACAAAACTACAACTACATTGCAAACTGCACAAACAACGGCGGTATTATTGCAAACAGCGGCGAAAACAACGCACTTTCAGGAGGTATTGCCGCATCCAGCCACAGTATTATTGAAAAATGCGTAAACAACGGAAAAATTTTCTCATACTCAGACAAAAGAACTGCCATAGCAGGCGGTATTACAGGCAGCGAATACAGTGAAATCAGAAACTGCTATAACACAGGAGCTTTAACAGTTAAATCCCCTGACGACTCCTACAGCGGAGGTATTGCAGGCTACTGCTCAGACGCAATTATTACCTCTTGTTATAACCTTGGCTATATAACAGCAACAAGCAATCTTCAATATCTTGGTTCAATTGCCGGCGGAGGACTTTCAGGGAAAATTTCAGCCTGCTACTTTGACCACACTCTCCCTGATGCCACAGGGGAGCTTTGCATAAAAACAAGCGGTATATTCCCTGTATCTTTGGAAGAGCTAAGCAATCTTGATGCCCTTACAGGTCTTAACAAAAAACATTGGGAGCTTATAAACAACGGTTACTATTTCCCTCAGCTTAAAACTAATCCTCACACAGCTCTTTACGGCACAGAAAACATCCGTGATTTTGCAGGCGGAAACGGCACAATCGAAAACCCCTATAAAATAATAACAAAGGAACATTTAAACAATGTCCGTAAATTTCTTGGTTCTTCTTTTACACTTCTGTCGGATATTAATATGGAGGACGAATTTTTCTCACCTATAGGCGATGAGATTTTCAGTTTCTTCGGTGTATTTATGGGTAACGGACACACAATTTCAAATCTAAATACAACATCAGGTTTGTTCAGGGAAAACCACGGAGAAATATACAACCTGAAGCTTGAAAACATCAACCTGACCGATGATACAGCAGGAGGTATTGCCTCAATAAATACAGGGCTTATATACCGCTGCAGCAACACGGGACAATCTTTTATTTCATCAAGAACAGCAGTCCTTGGCGGTATTTCAGGCATAAACAAACACAGCGGTATGATAGTTTCCTCGTATACGAACGGTTATTTAAGTTTCAGTTCCCATTCCGCGGTTGCAGGCGGTATAAGCGGTTACAACTACGGGCTTATTGCAGGCTCCTGCAACGGCCTTGAAATTACATCTTCAATTACAACAACTGCAATGCTGGGCGGTATATGCGGTTACAACAGCGGTACGCTTTCCGATTGTATAAATTACAGCAATATCTCAGTTGTAAATTCCCTTTCTGCTGAAAGCAATGTAGGCGGAATAACATCAGGAAACAACGGTAATCTTGTAAACTGCATTTCATCAGCTGATACCTTAACAGGTAAAACAACAGGTGCAATCTGTGCCACAAAAATAAGTGACAGTATTTATAATTGCTACTACTTAAACTCAGTTGCAGAGCCATTTTCACTTGAGGGTGCTGTAGGCGGAAGTAACATTCAGCTTGGAACTCCTTCATTCTACAAAGGCTTTGACACAGACACAATGTGGTATTTTGCAGAAGGCTACTTCCCTGTTTTAATTGAAACAATGTTTTAGTAGACACAATGAGAAATTTGTGATAAAATAAAATATCTTTAGATTTTGAGAGGTTTTATGAATTATATTGCATCAAATGCCGAAGAAACAAAAGCCTTTGGCGAAGAATTCGGAAAAACATTAAAAAACGGCGATATTGTTTGCCTTACAGGTGACTTGGGTGCAGGAAAAACCACCTTTACAAAGGGGATTGCAAAAGCACTTGAATGTATTTTTGAGCCTGTAAGCCCCACATTTAACATTGTAAATGAATATCCGGGCAGAATACCTGTTTACCATTTTGATTTATATCGCCTTAAAACTCTTGAAGATTTATATTCAATAGATATAGACAGCTATCTTTTTTCAAACGGAATATGCGTTATTGAATGGCCTGAAATCGCCTACCCTCTCCTTGAAAAGTACAAGCTTGTTAACATAAAATATGATGGCGAGGGCAGAGTTATTGAAATAAGCGAGGTAGAAAATGAAAACTCTTGCAATTGATACATCTTCAAAAGCTGCAACAGTTGCAGTTATTGAAGATAAAAAGCTTTTAGGGGTATATACCTTAAATCTTTCAACACCCCACTCACAGATAAGTATGGTGCTTATTGAGGAGCTTTTAAACAGACTTAATCTGACGGCAAAAGATATTGACCTTTTTGCGGCAGCACAGGGTCCCGGCTCATTTACAGGATTAAGAGTGGGCATTGCCACAATAAAAGGTCTTGCTGACGGAGCGGGGAAACCTTCTGTCGGTGTTTCAACTCTCCAGGCAATGGCACACAAATTCAGTCTTTGTGACTCATATGTTTGTCCCATCTTAGATGCAAGAAGAAATCAGGTTTACTATGCTCTTTATAAAAACGGTGAGGAAATTCTCTCTCCCGATATGTGTGATATAAACATTCTTTTATCAAAGCTTTCCTGCTTCGACAAAAAGATTATATTTACAGGGGACTGCATAGACAAGCATAAAGCTCTGATAAGTGAAACTCTTAAAGACAACAGCATTTTCCCACCTGAAATTTATGATGTTTCAGATGCGTCTGCTGTTGCATATCTTGCAGAAAAATTATACTTAAATAAACAAAACAAGCCTATTGCTCCTGAGTATTTAGTTAAAGCTTATGTAGAGCAACAGGAAGGAAAGGAATAATATTATGATAGCAATAGGATCAGACCACGGCGGATACGAACTTAAATGTGCCGTAATAAAACACTTGGAAAGCAAAGGTCTTGAAGTTAAAGACTTTGGCTGTTATTCAAAGGACAGCGTAAATTATCCTGATATTGCAGCAGCAGTTTGCCCTGCTGTTACAAAGGGTGAGGCAGATTTTGGTATTTTAATATGCGGAACAGGTATTGGTATTTCAATTGCCGCAAACAAGCATAAAGGCATCCGTGCCGCACTTTGCAGCGATGCCTACAGTGCCGAGAAAACAAAACAGCATAACAACGCAAATGTTATCTGTATGGGCGGAAGAGTGCTTGGAGAGGACCTTGCAATTTCAATCCTTGAAGCATATATGAATGCAGAATTTGAAGGCGGACGCCATCAGGCGAGAATTGACCTTATAACAGATATAGAAAATAAATAAAGGAGGCTTACGGTTTTGAGAACAGACAAAATCAATTACTACCTCGACATCGCAGAAACAGTACTTGAAAGAGGCACCTGCCTCAGAAGAAATTTCGGAGCAATCATTGTTAAAAACGATGAAATAGTTTCAACAGGCTATGTTGGTGCTCCAAGACAGAGAAAAAACTGCTCTGATATGGGCTTTTGCTTAAGAGAAAAGCTTAATGTTCCAAGAGGAACAAGATATGAGCTTTGCCGCTCTGTTCACGCAGAGGCAAACGCAAT
>JAGARF010000027.1 GCA_017622395.1 Clostridia bacterium
GGAATTATGGACAGACTTGATTCCATCCTTTTTGTTGCACCTGTGTTTTACTTCTTCTTAACTAACTTTTTACTGAACGGATAAGGGTTATATGAAAAAATTATGTATACTTGGAGCAACAGGCTCTATTGGAACTCAATCCCTTGATGTGGTTTCAAGACAAAGTGATAAATTTGCTGTTTGCGGTCTTACTGCAAACAGCAATATTAACTTATTGGAACAACAGATAAGAGAATTTAAGCCTTTGAAAGCAGCTATAGCGGATAAGGCTTTATTTAAAACCTTGAAAAATAATGTAGCTGACTGCTTCACCGAAATTCTCTGTGGAGAAGATGGTGTTGTTGAAGTGGCATCTATGAACGAGTCAGATATTGTTGTTTCTGCAATTGTCGGAGCAGCAGGCTTAAAGCCAACTCTCGCAGCAATAGAGGCTAAAAAGGATATTGCACTTGCAAACAAAGAAACAATGGTAACTGCAGGAAAACTTGTTTGTGAAAAAGCAAAGGAAAAGGGCATCAAAATCCTGCCTGTAGACAGCGAACACAGTGCAATTTTTCAATGTCTTATGTCCGGAGGAAAAGGAGAGAACATCAGCAGAATTATATTAACCTGTTCTGGAGGCCCGTTCTTTGGTAAAGACCGAAAATTCCTTGAAAAGGTAAAGCCTTCTGATGCATTAAAGCATCCTAATTGGAGTATGGGTCAAAAAATTACCATAGATTCTGCTACACTTATGAACAAGGGTCTTGAATTTATTGAAGCAAAATGGCTTTTTGATGTACCTACAGATAAAATTGATATCCTGGTGCACAGACAAAGTGTTATTCACTCAATGGTTGAATATACTGATGGTGCTGTTATTGCTCAGCTTGGTGAGCCTGATATGAGAGTTCCCATAAGTGTTGCAATTAATTATCCTGAAAGAGAAATTATTAAGGAATACAAGCCTTTTGATTTTATAAAAAACAGCAATCTTACATTTGAACTGCCTGATGAGGATACATTTAAGTGCTTAAAGCTTGCAAAAGAAGCGATAGCTGTAGGCGGAACACAGCCTGCATATTTAAACGGTGCAAATGAAATGGCTGTTGAACTGTTTTTGAAAAATAAAATATCCTTTACAGATATAGGGGATATTATTGAAGAAAGCATCAAAAAGAACATTGTGATTGATGACTATAATTTAGAAGATGTATTTAATGCCGATAAAATGGCAAGAGAAAATGTTTTAAGTATTTATGGAGGTAAGCTTTGATAACAATTATAGCTTCTGTTTTAGTTTTTGGATTGTTAATAGGTATTCACGAATTCGGACATCTTATTTCTGCAAAACTCATAGGTATTAAGGTTTACGAATTTGCAATCGGTATGGGAGTTAAATTGTTTTCTTTTGAAAAGGGCGGAACTAAGTATTCCCTAAGACTTTTCCCAATCGGCGGTTTTTGTAATATGAACGAAGATGTTGAGTCTGAAAGCGAAGATGCTTTTGGTAATAAAAAGCCGTGGCAGAGAATTTTAGTGCTTGCATCAGGTGCAATTATGAACCTTATTTTAGGATTTGTAATTCTTTGTATATTGATGGGAAGTCCTAAGGAAATAGTTACAAACGGAGTAGGAGAAGTTCTTGATTATGCCCCTGCATACACTCAGGGTCTTAAATCAGGAGACGAAATAATAAAGGTAAATAACACAAGAACAAACCTTATTGATGATATTATGCTTGAGATGAATTATTCTGACGGGTCTGATATTGATGTTACTGTTAGAAGAAACGGCGAAAAGATTAAACTTAAAATCACACCGTATAAAGATGAGGACGGAAGATATATTATAGGCTATAAACCAGAAATTAAGCTGAATTCTTTCGGACAGACAATAAGTAATGCATTTTACTACAGCATTTATATTTCAAAAGCGGTGCTTATATCTTTAAGAGATATGATAATGGGCAGGATTGCAATGAATCAGGTTTCAGGACCTGTGGGGATTGTAAAGGAGATAGGAAATGCTGCATCTTTAGGTTTTAACAGATTATTAGAGCTTATTGCTCTTATTACTATTAATCTTGGATTGTTTAATTTACTGCCTTTCCCTGCATTGGACGGAGGAAGAATAGTATTTGTTCTTTATGAGCTTATAACAAGAAAGAAAGTTCCTGTAAGCTTTGAGGCAGTAATACATTTTATAGGATTGTTGCTTTTATTGCTTGTAATGCTAATTGTAACATTCGGCGATTTAGGTTTTCTTAGGTAGGAAGGTGAAAAAATGCCATCTAAAAAGAGTATAAATATTGGAAATGTTGTAGTAGGAGGCGGTGCTCCTGTTGCAATTCAGTCAATGACAAATACAAAAACAAACGATATTGATGCAACTGTAAATCAGATTTTAAAGCTTGAAAAAGCAGGCTGTGAAATCGTAAGAGTTACTGTGCCTGATATGGAATCGGCACGATGCATTGATAAAATAAAAGAAAAAATCAATATACCTTTAGTTGCAGATATTCATTTTGACTACAGAGTTGCACTTGAGTGTATTGAAAGAGGAATTGACAAGGTAAGAATTAACCCGGGTAATATCGGTGACCGTGCAAATGTTAAACTTCTTGCCAAAAAAGCAAACGAGAAGAATATTCCCATAAGAATAGGTGTTAATTCAGGCTCTATAGATAAAGATATACTTGCAAAATTCGGCGAAGTTACCCCTGATGCAATGGTTGAAAGTGCATTAAGAGAAATTAGGGTTCTTGAGGACTGTGATTTTTATAATATAGCTCTTTCACTTAAAGCATCTGATGTTATAAAAACTGTTGAGGCTTACAGAAAAATAAGCAAGTTGGTTGAATATCCTCTCCATATAGGTGTAACCGAGGCTGGAACAGAATATGCAGGCCTTATAAAATCTTCTGTAGGACTTGGAAGTCTGCTTTTAGACGGAATAGGTGATACTATAAGAGTTTCTTTAACTGCAGACCCTGTCAGGGAAATTTATGCAGCGAAAGAAATATTAAAAGCAACAGGTAAGTATAAAAAGGGTATTGAAATAGTTTCCTGTCCTACCTGCGGCAGATGTAATTACAATCTTGTTGAGATTGTAAATAAAATAGAGCCAATGGTTAAAGATATAGGTAAAAATATTAAGATTGCCATTATGGGGTGCGTAGTAAACGGACCAGGTGAGGCAAAGGATGCGGATTTTGGTGTTGCAGGCGGTCTTAATGAGTGTATTTTCTTCA
>JAGARF010000223.1 GCA_017622395.1 Clostridia bacterium
AGCGAACAATCTGAAACCTGACAATGTAAGCTCCATAAGTTGCGTATCATAACCTACAAATACATTAGCCAGAGGATATGCAAGCAGCTCTCCCAAAGCTACCATAGAAATACCAAGTATGCCTGTCATAATAACACTTTTTCTTAAAAGACTTTTAAGCTCTGTGTGGTTTCCTGCACCAAAATGATAGCTTACAACAGGTGCCGTGCCTATGGAATAACCGATAAATGCTGCCGCAAAAATAAAGCTTACATACATCATAACACCGTATGCGGCAATGCCGTTTTCTCCTGCGTATTTAATAAGCTGCAGATTGTAAAGTATACCAACAAGGTTCATTGAAACATTGCTCATAAACTCTGATGAGCCGTTAATACAGGCTTTTGATATAGCTTTGCCGTCAAAGCTTGTTTTGCCAAGACGGAGAATACTGCTGTTTTTCCTGAAAAAATAGACAAGAGGCAATCCACCACCTACAACCTGACTCATACCTGTTGCAACAGCCGCCCCTGCAAGTTTATAATCCTGTGGAAGATAGGTTACAAGTATTGCATCTAAAATAATATTGGTTACACCTGATGCTATTGTAACCAAAAGTCCCAGCTGAGGTTTTTCAGCAGAAACAAAGAAGCTTTGAAACAAAAGCTGAAGTGCATAAAAGGGAAGAGCAACAAGAATAATTCTTCCATATACAATGCAGTTTTCAAGAAGCTCTCCTTCTGCACCAAGTAAAACTGAAACAGGTTTTATAAATATAATACCAAGTGTTGCAAAAACTATGCCGATTGCTAAAGTAACATATGTAAACAAGGAAAAATAACTATTTGCTTTTTCTTCCTTTCCTTCTCCAAAGGTTTTGGCAACAATAGCAGTACCGCCTGTACCGAATATAAACCCTACAGTTGCAAGTATCATAAGAAAGGGCATAATAAGATTGATTGCGGCAAAAGGCGTCTTTCCAGCAAAGTTGGACACGAAAAAACCGTCAACTACGCCGTAAATAGATGTAAATATCATCATTGCAACAGAGGGCAGAGTGAAACGGATAAGTTTTTTATATGTAAAGTGGTCTGAAAGCTGTATTTTCATAATATACCTCCGTTGCCATTATATAACCTGAAGCATAATAAGTCAATAAATATGAATATAACAATTGGGTTATTTTTTAAAACGAACCATAAATAAATGTTATAATGCATAAAATATAAGAATTTGACACCATGCCATAGTGAGCGTAGAATAGTTGCGTTCTGAATATGGGAGGATTGTTATGAAAAAACTGAAACAATTAATTATGATGCATATAGGAATTGTTCTTCTTGCTATGGGAGTATATTTCTTTAAAATACCAAACGGCTTTTCAACAGGCGGTGTAACAGGTATAGGTACAATACTTGCCGCTATATCACCTATTTCGGCTACGCTTTGGATATGGATATTAAATATTGGTCTTTTGATTTTAGGTTTTATTTTCCTTGGCAAGGAAACAGGTGCGAAAACTGTATACTGCAGTATGGCATACTCAATTCTTATGATTATATTTGAAAAGATTATTCCCCTTACACAGCCACTTTCAAATCAACCCTTTTTAGAACTTTTCTACGCTATGCTGTTAACCTCTGTAGGCTCGGCTTTTATATTTAACAGCGAAGCATCTTCGGGCGGAACGGATATTGCTGCATTAATACTTAAAAAATTTACAAGTATTGATGTAGGTAAAGCACTTCTTTGTGTTGATTTTATTGTTGCGTCAAGTGCATTCTTCGTATTTGGAATAGAAACAGGACTTTTCTCATTCCTGGGGCTTTTTGCAAAAGCCTTCATAGTAGATGCTGTTATAGAAAATCTTAACACCTGCAAATATTTTGTTGTTATAACATCAAAGGGCGAAGAAATATCAAAATACATAATGGAAATAATTCATCATGGTGTTACGGCACACAAGGTAGTAGGAGAATACACAGGTGAGGAAAGAATGATGCTTCATACTGTTTGCAAAAGAATGGAAGCGGTCAGATTAAGAAGTGAAATTAAAAAAATTGACCCTCACGCCTTTACAATTATCACAACAAGCAGTGAGATTATAGGCAGAGGCTTCAGAAGTGTATAAAAGGAATGTAAAAAAAGTCCATAATGAACAAACTTCACCACTCGGCGTATACACACATACGCATTCGGGTTCAGTTTGCCCATTCTGAATCTTTTTTTCCTATTCCTTTAGAGAGTGCAAAAATATTTGCACCCTCTTTTGTTTTTATTGACAACAAAGGATAGATATAGTATAATTACTTTGGTTAGAGTGTTATAATATGTGAAATGAGTAGACTGCTTGAATGGTAGTCTTTTTTTGAGAATACAGAAAGGGAAGTAACCGTGAATAAAAAACTTTATTTCAGAACGCTCCTGACATCAACGGCGATTATGCTTGTGCTGTCTTTTGCGGCAATTATATATTATGCAACAAACTTTATAAATATTGGCGGCGGAACAGATATAGCCGAGCTTGATAAGGCTCAGCCAAACAGCAGACAAAACATTGTTGTATTCGGAACAGATGACAGCGGACTTAGAAGTGATACCATTATGCTTTTTTCGATTTCGGAAAAAGAAGAAAATATCAATGTTATATCAATTCCCCGTGACCTTAAGGTTAAGATTGGAGGAGGCTTTCAAAAGATAAACACAGCCCTTGCAATCGGTAAGGAAAATCTTGCGGTGCAAACTGTAAAGGATGTAACAGGTGTTCCTGTGCATGATTATATAACAGTAAATTTCAGGGCAGTTAAGGATGTTATAAACGCACTTGGCGGTGTAGACTTTTATGTACCTCAGAATATGCACTACGAAGACCCTTATCAGGACCTTTACATTCATTTGAATAAAGGTCAGCAGCATCTTGACGGTAATAAAGCGCTTCAGCTTTTAAGATTCAGAAGCTATCCTATGGCGGATATACAGAGAACACAGGTGCAGAGAGATTTTATCCAGGCAGTTATAGACCAGAAACTTACAGTTGCAAATGTTGGTAAAATACCGGAAATATATGATGCTGTCAGTAAAAATATAAGGTCAAGTATGAGTCTTGCAGAACTGACGGGATATG
>JAGARF010000224.1 GCA_017622395.1 Clostridia bacterium
ATATAACCTATATAAGTACCGAACAGTTCCAGAACTTCAAACAAATACACTACATTTATTCTGTCGATATTATTTATAAATATCATCGCAAGTCCAAGCACCAAAAGAATTATAAGCCTTGTGTTGCTTATTGGTTTTTCTTTAGTTTTTTTTGTTTTCTTTTTAGCCATGTTAAAATGATTCTCCCTGTTTTTTCATAGATAAAATTATTATAACACAAAAGAATAAAAAAATCTACCTTTTTATAAGAGAATAAAGTTTTTTAATTGCATCGTCTATAGTGCCTGTTGAATTTATAAGACCACAATCAACAGTTTCTCTGCCAAAAAGTATTGTTCCCACATCGTTTGCCATATCTGATGTTTCAAATAACAGCGAATTAAATGTTTCTTTAGTTATTTTTGAGTGGGAAACAACAAAGTCTGTGATGCTTTCCTGTAACTTGTTAAGATAGTCAAAAGATTGCTTTGAATTAATTATAGTACCTGAGGTGCGTACAGGGTGCAGAGTCATTGTTGCAGAGGGAGCTATAAATGAATAGTCGGTTGACACTGCAAGAGGAACACCGATAGAATGTCCTCCGCCGATTACGAGAGAAACAGTAGGTTTGCTTATACCTGCAATAAGCTCTGATATTGCAAGCCCTGCCTCAACATCTCCGCCGACTGTATTTAAAATAACTAAAAGTCCTTTAATATCATCATCTTCCTCAAGCTCTATAAGCTTTGGAATAATATGCTCATATTTGGTGGTTTTTGTTGTATTAGGCAGAGTTGTGTGTCCCTCTATTTCACCGATAATATTAAGACAGTATATATCCTTTTTGATTTTGCTTATACCTTTTTCTTCACTTGATTGCATAGTATCATCCTTTCGGTTTAGTAATGTGCAAAATAACAATTAAATATTCAAAATCAGTATAATGAAGAAATTTTTTGCATAAATATAATTATAACAAAAAACGGGAGGATATTTATGGAAAACTTACTTAACAACGAAGTTGTGCTTGAGGGATATGTAAACTCCGAGGCAGAGCTTAGTCACGAAATATATGGGGAAAAATTCTATAAATTTGAGCTTGAGGTTTTAAGACTAAGCGAAAATGCAGACAATATTATAGTAACAATGTCTGAAAGACTTATGGAGGGCTGTGACTTAAGTATCGGAGCAAAGCTTAAAATTTACGGACAGTTCAGGTCATATAACAATTATTCGGGTGAGGGGAATAAGCTTGTTTTAACTGTATTTGTAAAAAGATTTATTGAGGAGGATGAGGAAGAGTTTCTTCCTAATACTGTGTACTTAAACGGCTATATCTGTAAAGAGCCTGTATATAGAGTAACCCCATTCGGCAGAGAAATATGCGATGTGTTACTTGCTGTAAACAGAAGATACGGAAAATCAGATTATATTCCCTGTATAACCTGGGGAAGAAACGCAAAATATACAGAAAATCTGCCTGTGGGAACAAATGTAAAAATCTGGGGCAGAATTCAAAGCCGAGAATACAAAAAGAAAATAAGCGAAGAAGAATTTATTACAAAAACTGCATACGAAGTATCAGTTACAAAGATGGAAACAGTTGACGAGGAATAATTTATCTGTTTATGTTGTTTGAACATATTTAAAGCTCCCGATTTTGGGAGCTTTTCAATTTAACAGGCTGATGTGGGCATCAGCCCCTACGATGGGGATAACATTTAATTTCTATATTGTAGGGGACATTCACGAATGTCCCGAAAACGGGCGAGCACAGAGGCATCGCCACTACAGAATAACAAAATGCCTTACGGTTTGATATGTTTCCTTGGGGAAACAAGAATAACTTCTAACTCCTAACTTCTCACTTCTCACGATTCTCCACCACTGCAGTAAAGATTGTTTTATCTGTATTTTTGTTTTTGGCAAGAAGCTTGAAAGTGTTTTCTTCTTCGTGGGTGAACACTTCAAATTCACCGCCGCAAGCTATTTCTGCAACATATCTGATTGTTATTTTAAGGTCTTTTAATGTTTCTTGATATTTGTCTGGGAGATAATCATACACAATATCAGGATAAAATGTATTGTTCATATGGTTGTTTCTGTCTATATGTGAGTAATAAACCCGTCGTGTGTCGGTATAATCCATATTATCTTCCGTAAAATTCATATCAGGTGTGTCTATTTCAAAAAGTTCTGTTTTATCAACAGGAATACCCCCAAGCTCGTCAAGACAGGTTGGTCTTAAAATTCTTCTTTTTTCAAAGTTAATTATAACCCATTCCGAGCAGCAACGGGCAACTGTTTTGCCGTCTTTTTCAATTTCATATTCTCTTAAAAAAGATGCACCTCGGCAACCTCTGGGTTTTGTTATTATTTTAATATTATCATAAACCTTAATGTCTTCATGACATTCAAGGGTCATTTTTGTTAATACAAAGGCAATATTGTGTTCTCTTAAAATGTCATATGTCAAGCCGCAGTTGTCGCAATCATCGCCTGCAGCTTTTTGGAAAAGTCTGAAAAGACAGGAAATCTTGGCATCGCCGTTTGACTGAACATCGTAGCTCTCAATTCTTGTGTTAAATGATGTAGACATAAAATCCCTCCTTAAGTTATGTATTTTACCATAGGTTTTTGCATTGTGCAACAAAAAAGTGTTGATTATAGAATTAAATTGTGATATAATACATTGATTGTAAATTTGTAAATAAGGTTGGTACTTTATGACAGAAAGATTACAGAAATTCCTGGCATCCTGCGGCATAGCATCAAGACGCAAATGTGAAGAAATAATTGAAGCCGGCAGGGTTAAAGTTAACGGCAGGCTTGCAAAACTTGGGGACAAGGTAGATGGCGAATGTGACATAGTTGAGCTTGACGGTAAAAGAGTTGAAGTTGTTCAGGAAAAATATTATATAATGTTAAATAAACCAAGGGGAATAGTTGCAACTGCTAAAGACGAAAAAGGCAGAGAAAATGTTGTTGATTTAATAAAAAAAGACCTTGATGTGCGTATTTTTCCCGTGGGAAGACTTGATATAGACACAGAAGGACTTTTACTTCTTACAACAGACGGAGAATTTGCTAATAAAATAACTCACCCATCAAATAAAGTAACTAAAACATATTTAGCAAGAGTTAAGGGCGGTTTTGTTGAAAAAGAGGCACTTTTCACACTAAGAAAAGGTGTTATGCTTGAAGATGGTATGACAAAGCCTGCCAAGGTTGAAATTAAGGAGTTTTATCCTGATAAGACAACTCTTCTTGAAATAACCATTTCAGAGGGAAAAAACAGGCAGGTAAGAAGAATGTGCGAGGCAGTGGGACATCCGGTTTGTGACCTTATGAGAACGGCTATAGGCGATATAAAGCTTGGAAATCTTCCATATGGAAAATGGAGATATCTTAATACAGAAGAAATAAAGAGGTTAACAAAATAAATATGAGTGATGTTTTAAAAAAAATAGAAGAGAGTGTGCCCTCATTCAGTAAAGGTCAGAAAAAAATAGCACAGTATATTATAAATCAATACAACAAAGCTGTTTTTATGACAGCAGCAAAAATTGCTGAAGAAACAGGTGTAAGCGAGTCAACTGTTGTGCGTTTTGCTGATGCTATGGGTTATGACGGTTTTCCTGAATTCCAACAGGCACTTCAGGATTCTGTTAAAGGAAAGCTTACTGCACTTCAAAGATTTGAACAGGCATCAGAACATTTAGAGAGCAGAGATATGCTTTCACTTGTTATGAATTCAGATATATCAAGATTAAAGGCAACCTATGAACAGCTTGACAAAGAGCTTTTTGAAAAAGCAGTTCAGTCAATTTCAAAAGCAAAGAAAATTTATATAATCGGCGTAAGAAGTTCAAGTGCGCTTGCATCTTTTTTAGGCTTTTATCTTAATCTTCTGTTTGATGATGTAAGAGTTATAAGCACAACAAGTGTAAGTGAAGTTTTCGAACAGATAATGAGAATAGGAAAGGATGATGTTTTAATAGGCATTTCTTTCCCAAGATACTCAAACAGAACCGTTAAAGCACTTCAGTATGCAAAAACAAACGGTGCTACAGTTATATCGGTGACTGATTCAAAGGTTTCACCGCTTGTTGAATATAGCGATGTTGCACTTTTAGCTGAAAGCGGAATGGTTTCCTTTGTTGACTCACTTGTTGCACCTTTAAGTATTATAAACGCACTTATAGTTTCACTTGGTATGAATAAAAAGTCTGAAATAAAGGACACTTTTGACAGACTTGAAGATATATGGAAAGAATACAATGTCTATAAATAATATGGAAAAATATGATGTTATAGTTATAGGCGGCGGGCCTGCCGGTATGATGGCGGCAGGTACAGCGGCAAATAACGGTAAAAGAGTTCTTCTTATTGAAAAAAATGATATGCTTGGCAGAAAGCTGAGAATAACAGGCAAGGGCAGATGTAATATAACAAACACTGCAGATGATGAAACCTTTTTTGATAATCTCCCTAAAAACAGCAAGTTTATGTTCAGCTCATATTATAATTTCAACAATTATGATGTTATTGATTTTTTTAATACACTTGGAGTTGAAACTGTAGAAGAAAGGGGAGGCAGGGTTTTCCCTAAATCAGAAAAGGCCATTGATGTTGTTAATGCAATGATTAAATTCATTAAGGATGCAAAAGTATCGGCTAAAAAAGATAAGGTTGTAAAAATTCTTGCAGAAGATAACACGGTATGTGGTGTTAAGTGCGAGAGCGGTGAATACTTTGCAGATAATGTTATAATAGCAACAGGTGGAAGGTCCTATCCATTAACAGGCTCTACCGGTGACGGATACAGATTTGCAAAAGAACTCGGACATACTGTAACCGAAATCAGACCCTCTCTTGTTCCTGTTGAAACAAAAGATAGCTGGTGTAGGGAACTACAGGGGTTGTCCTTAAGAAATATCAGTATAAAGCTTGTTAAAGACAGTAAAGAAATCTTTAGTGATTTCGGTGAAATGATATTTACTCATTTTGGAGTATCGGGGCCTGTGATTTTAAGTGCAAGTGCACACATAACTGATAAAAGCCAATATAAATTAATTCTTGACTTAAAACCTGCACTTGATGAAAAAACACTTGATAAGAGAATATTGCGTGATTTTGAAAGTTTTTCCAATAAAAACTTTTCAAATGCTCTTGATGAGTTATTACCTAAAAAGCTTATACCTGTAATTGTGGGTTTAAGCGGTATATCGCCTTATAAAAAAGTTAATATGATAACCAAAGAAGAAAGAGAAACTCTTTTGAAACTTCTTAAAAATCTAACAATAACAGTCAAAAGGTTAAGACCTATTGATGAAGCCATAGTAACAAGAGGCGGAATAGCGGTAAACGAAATCAACCCATCTACTATGGAGTCAAAGCTTGTTAAAGGACTTTATTTTTGCGGTGAGGTTATTGATGTTGATGCATATACAGGCGGATATAATTTACAAATAGCATTTTCAACCGGCAGACAGGCGGGAGAAAGTATATAGGAGGATATTAAAATGAAAATTGCAATTGACGGACCATCAGGGGCAGGCAAAAGCACAATAGCAAAGGCTGTTGCTGCAAAACTTAACTACACATATAT
>JAGARF010000028.1 GCA_017622395.1 Clostridia bacterium
CAATGAATAAATTTGGTGATATTTGGAATGAATATGAAGAGAAAATGAGATTTAACTGGAATAAAGTAGTAGATGAGAGCGACCTTGTGTTGATACCAGGAGATGTTTCTTGGGCAACATATCTCAGTAGTTTGTCGCTTGATATGAAATATGTTGATGACCTTAATGGAATTAAAGTGATTTCCAAAGGTAACCATGATTATTGGTGGGAAACTCTTAATAAATTAAATAATTTCAAAATAGATAACGGATTTAATTCTGTTAATTTTATTCATAACAGCTGTTTTGAATATGAAGACTATGTTATTTGTGCAACTAAAGGCTTTGATTTCAATGACAGCGAAAAAATTATCAACCGTGAAACTGAGCGACTTAAGCTTACGCTTCAGGAGGGAAGCAAAACAGGAAAAAAAATAATCCTGATGCTTCATTATTCACCCTTTGATAAAGAAAGAAAACTGTATAAAGAAATAAAAGAAAGTATTGAAAAATATAAACCTTTATACTGTATATACGGACATTTACATTCATATGCACACAGGTTTGCTGTATGTGAAGAAATTGATAATGTTAAATATCAGCTTGTATCCTGTGATTATTTGAACTTTTGTCCGATTAAACTAATATGAAAACCTACGGAGGAAAAAATTATGAGTACAAAATTTATTAAAAAAGAAGGATATACAGTAGAATTTGACCTTACTGTATCAAAAGAAAAATTTGAAGAAGGTATGCAAAAATCATACATAAAGAATGTTAAGCAGTTTAACATTCCTGGATTCAGAAAAGGTAAAGCACCAAGAAAGTACATCGAAAAAATCTATTCTGAAGCAATTTTTTATGATGATGCAATTAATATTATTTTCCCTGAAGAATATGAAGCTGCAGTTAAGGAACTTGCTATTGAACCTGTAGACAGACCTGATGTTGATGTTAAAGAAATAGGAACAGACAAAGAACTCGTTCTTAATATTAAAGTTGATGTTGTTCCTGATGTTGAACTTAAAAAGTACAAAGGTCTTGCTGTAGAAGAAAAGAAATATGATGTTGCTGAAAAAGATGTTAAAGAAGAACTTGAAAGAATGAGAGAAAGAAATTCAAGAATGGTTACTGTTGACGACAGAGCTGTTAAAGACGGCGATACAGCAAACATTGATTTCGAAGGTTTTGTTGATGGCGTGGCTTTTGAAGGCGGTAAAGGTGAAAATTATGACCTTGTTATCGGTTCAGGCAGCTTTATCCCAGGTTTTGAAGAACAGTTAATTGGTGCAAACACAGGCGATGATGTGGAAGTTAGCGTTAAATTCCCAGAAGAATATCATGCAGAAGAATTAAAGGGTAAAGCTGCTATATTTAAAGTAAAAGTTAATAAAATTTCATATAAGGAACTTCCTGAACTTGATGATGAATTTGCAAAAGATGCAAGTGAATTTGAAACACTTAAGGAGTTAAAGGCTGATATTAAGTCAAAGAAAAAGGCTCAGGCTGAAGCAAGAGCTAAATCAGAAATGGAAAATGAGGCTGTTGAAAAGCTTGTTGCAGAAATGAAAGCTGACATTCCTGAAGGTATGATTGAAAGCAGAACAGAAAGTCTTTTAAGAGATTTTGAAATGCGTCTTTATCAGCAGGGTATGAACCTTGAAATGTATCAGAAATACACAGGTATGAATTTGGATGATTTCAAGAAACAGTTCAGACCACAGGCTGAAAATGCAGTTAAGAGCACTCTTGCTCTTGAAAAAGTTGCAGAGCTTGAAAAAATTGAAGTTTCTGAAGCTGAACTCGATGCTAAAATTGAAGAAATGGCAAAGAGCTACGGTATGGAAGTAGAAAAAGCTAAAGAAGTATTAAGAGATGAAGATAAAGAAAATATAAAGAAAGACTGCAAGATTGAAAAAGCTGTAGAATTTATTCTTGCAAATGCGAAAGTAGCTGCTTCTGAAAAAAAGACAACAGCTAAGAAAACAACTGCTAAAGCAGATGAAGAAAAAGCACCTGCAAAGAAGACAACTGCTAAAAAAGCAACAGATACTGCTGCAAAGAAAACAACAACTAAGAAAGCTACAACTACTAAAGCGGATGCAGAAAAAGCACCTGCAAAGAAAACAACTGCTAAAAAAACAACAACTAAAAAAGCAGAAGAAAAATAATATAATATTTAAAC
>JAGARF010000225.1 GCA_017622395.1 Clostridia bacterium
AACACCTTTTCCATTTCAATTGAAATTTCTCCCTCGGCTGTAATACATACAGGGTGAGATTTTAAGGTTGTTGACGGTCTTATGTCTTTAAGCTTGTCTGCCATAAGCTTTTGCATTTTTTCAAAAAGGTCTTTATTTTCGTCCGTGTTTTCAGCCTTTTCTTCTTCAATACCAAGGTCGGATGCAGAAATATTTTTAAATTCCTTTTCCTTGTAGTTCATAAGCATTTTGAGAGCGAATTCGTCTATATCCTCTGTTAAATAGAGAATTTCAAAGCCCTTGTCCTTAAGATTTTCTGTCTGTGGGAGCTTTGATATTTTAGAAACACTTTCACCGCAGGCATAATAAATGAATTTCTGGTCTTCTTTCATTCTTTCAATGTATTCATCAAAAGTTGTAAGCTTTTCATCATTTGATGAAACAAACATAAGAAGATCGGAAAGAATTTCCTTGTTTTTGCCGAAGTCTGCATAAACACCGTATTTAAGCTGTCTTGAAAAAGCATTGTAGAAGGTTTCGTAGCTTTCTCTGTCGTTTTTGAGCATAGCAAGAAGCTCTCTTTTTATTTTCTTTTCAATGCTTGATGCAATTATTTTAAGCTGTCTGTCGTGCTGAAGAATTTCTCTTGAAATGTTCAATGACAGGTCAGCAGAGTCAACAAGTCCTTTAACAAAGCTGAAATAGTCAGGCAAAAGGTCGCTGCACTTGTCCATAATCATAACAGAGCTTGAATAAAGCTGAAGTCCCTTTTCGTAGTCTTTGGTGTAATAATCATATGGTGCTCTTTTTGGAATGTATAAAAGGGCAGTATAGCTTGCCGCTCCGTCTGCACTTGTGTGGAGAACCTTTAAAGGCTCTTCAAAATCGTGGAATTTATCTTTATAGAAGTTATCATATTCCTCTTTTGAAACCTCATTTTTATTTTTTCTCCAGAGAGGAACCATACTGTTTAAAACAACATCTTCCATAACGGTTTCAAACTTGCCCTCTTCGCCCTCTTTAGGCACTTGCTTAGTAACAAGCATCTTTATAGGATACTTGATATAGTCTGAATATTTTGAAACAATCTGTCTTATTCTGTATTCCTCTAAAAATTCGCTGTATTTTTCTTCTTCTGTATCTGCCTTAACATAAAGAGTGATAACTGTTCCGTTATCCTTTTTGTCGCAAGGCTCAACAGTATAGCCTTCGCTGCCCTTTGACTCCCATATAAAGGCTTCATCGCTGTCAAACTTTTTGCTTTCAACAGTAATTCTGTCAGCAATCATAAAGGCAGAATAAAAGCCAACACCAAACTGACCGATAATATCAACATCTTCTTTTTTCTCATTTTCGTTTTTGAATGCAAAAGAACCGCTCTTTGCAATAGTACCCAGATTGTTTTCAAGCTCTTCCTTGCTCATACCGATACCTGTGTCGGTAATAATAATTTTTCTTGCATATTTATCAGCCGCAATTCTGATATAGAAATCCTCGCGGTTGAATTTGATGTTTTCATCTGTCAATGCTAAGTAATAAAGCTTGTCTATTGCATCAGATGCGTTTGAGATAAGCTCCCTTAAATAAATTTCCTTGTGGGTATAAATAGAATTAATCATCATATCCAGAAGTCTTTTAGACTCTGACTTAAACTGTTTCATAGCTAATTAATCGCTTCCTTTCAAATTGTTAGCACTCTCACCATTCGAGTGCTAATACTATTTTAGCACAAATTTCTTTTTTGTCAATAGTTTTGCATATTTCAAAAAGGTAATTACATAATATTTATTCCCAAAAAAGAAAAAATATTTATTTTTCGGGAATAAGACTTGAAATTATTTTTATATATGGTATAATATTCCCGAAAGATGAAAAAATATTAAAAAGTGGGAATAATATATGGATACAATAATACGAAATAAATATCTTAAGGAATTGATTAATTTGTCCGGCACTCCGGATATCAAAGTAATTACCGGTGTCAGACGCAGCGGTAAATCTGTTTTATTGCAACAGTTTGAGGCTTATCTTAGGAGAACAGAAAGAGATGTTAATATAATATCTGCGAATTTGCAGGAATTGGAATACGATTATCTTTTGGATTACCGTAAGCTTCATTCGTATGTCATAGAAAGGTTTAAATCAAATTGTCATAATGTTGTTATGATAGATGAGATACAGTTGTGTGATAAATTTGAGCTTGCGATTAACAGCCTTCACGCTAAGGGACAGTACGATATATACTTGACAGGGTCAAACGCTTTTTTATTGAGTTCTGATCTTGCAACTTTATTTACCGGCAGAGTTATGGAAATAAAGGTGTTCCCTTTTTCCTTTGCAGAATATGTAGAATATTTTGGTTGCGAGAATAAGTTAGATGCTTTTGATGAATATGTGCTTATGGGCGGAATGCCCGGCTCGTATTTTTATAAAACCGACGAACATCGATTTGATTATATCAAGGATGTATACACAACCATCCTTGAACGCGACCTGGTAAAAAAATATAAAATTAGAAATCGTTCTGAATTTTTGTCTATTTCGGAATTTATGATGGATAATATCGGCAATTTGCTTTCGCCTAATAATGTATGTGAGGCATTAAACCGCGGGAAAAGTGAAATAACAAGAAAAACTGTCGATAAATATATTAAGTATCTTGAAAATGCATTTATGTTCTACGAGGCAAAACGATATGACTTAAAAGGGAAAAAATATCTCGAAACAAACAAAAAATATTATATATGCGATGCTTCATTTCGTTATGCTGTAAACGGAACAAAAAATCTTGATTTTGGAAGAGTTTACGAGAATATTGTTTATTTAGAATTATTACGCAGAGGATATGAAGTATATGTTGGTAAATTGTATAAAAAAGAAATTGATTTTGTTGCTGTAAAGCGAAACGAAAAAATTTATATTCAGGTTTCGGACAACATATCAGCTCAAAAAACAATGGAGAGAGAAATAGGTCCCTTACTGCAGATTAGAGATGCATATCCCAAGATGATTATAGCAAGAACAAGACATGAGGATTATCAATATGAAGGTGTTTTGATAACGGAGCTTTCCAATTGGCTTTTAAACAATAAAGACTAAAAGAGCAGGAGCGTTTTCATAAGATATTAAATTTGATTTATCAGTATTCCACAGACATAAGGCAAAGTCCGTTTGGAGGAAGGGTTTCGCCTGCTTTTTCGCGGTTTTGTACAGATATAATTTCGGGGATTGCAGAGGGGGAAAGCTCTCCCTTTCCAACTGCAAGGAGAGTGCCTGAAATTATTCGCACCATATTGTATAAAAAGCCGTTTCCTGAAATGATTATGTCAATTTCATTGTTTTTTTCTGTAATGTCAAGAGAATATATTTCCCTTACTGTTGATTTTTTCATTTTCTGCTTTGTGCAAAAGGATTTAAAATCATATTTGCCTATAAAATGCTTTGATGCCTCTTTCATTGCAGAAAAATCAAGTCTTTCATTTATTGAGTATACATATTTTCTTTCAAATACAGGGGGCTTTCCCTTATAAATTCTATACATATAGGTCTTTTTGATTGCATTAAGACGGCTGTGAAATCTTTCGTTTTCCTCTGTGCAGGATAAAACCCTTCTGTCTTCAGGGAGATAGGTGTTTATATAGCTTAAAATATCTTCGGCAGACATTTCGGTGTCAATCTTGAAATTTGCAACCTGACCCTTTGCGTGAACGCCGCTGTCTGTTCTGCCTGATGCAAAGATTTCAACCTTCTTGCCTGTCATTTTCTTTAATATTTCAAGAAACTTATATTCTATTGTGTTTTTAGTGTTGCCCTGTTTCTGCCAGCCGTTGTATCTGCTTCCGTCATATTCAATAATAATCTTAAAATTTTTCATATTTCACCTGTTTATAATTGATATTTTTATTATAATATGATAAAATGAATTTGTAAAGTGGGGACATTTGTGAATGTCCCGAAAAAACAAGGAGATGTAGAAGTGAAAAGATTTTTGTTCATATTTGCATTTGTATTGCTTTTTTCTTATCCTGCATATGCAGAAGAAATTATAAGCGGAAGCGGAACAGCAACAAACCGATTTTATAAGCACTTAAATATTGAATATCCTCGCCTTTATAATGCTGAAAGGGTTTCTTATACATATTGCGGTGACTATGACGGTGCTGTAAGGTATCTTACCGAGCAGGCAAAGAAAAGACAGCCTACAGTTAGTTTATGCTATTATACAGACAAATCTATAATGAAAGAAACAACGGAGCAGACAAAGGCTGCTATAGATGCAGAGCTTGCTCAGCTTTTTGATGAAATAGGAAATTACTCCGAGTTTGACCAAAACGGAGCGGAGTCTGACTATCTTTATTATCAGTGGTATGGCAAATTATATTTTTCATATAAACTTGATATCTATGGTATTAACGGAAATCCTATTGTTTATGTAACATATACTATACCATGGTTTACAACCCCTTCACAGGTTGCAGAGGAAGATGCAAAGGTTACAGAAATTCTTGACGAGCTTAATGTTTACGATGAAGATGAATATACTCAGGTTAAAGCGGTTTATGACTATGTTATGGACAATGTGGTGTATGTTGATACCTCAAAATACGATCCGGCAATAGAAGAAAAACCAATTTATCATTCCTCATATTCAGCCCTTGTTATGGGAGAAACAGTTTGTCAGGGATATGCAACTGCAATTTACAGACTTTTAAGAGAGCTTGGGATATCCTGCAGAGTTGTTGCAGGCGATTCAGCAGGTGGACTTCATGCCTGGAATATAGTGCGAATTGGATCGTATTATTATCTTGTTGATGCTACCTGGGACGACCAGTCGATAGTGGAATACAAATATTTTCTTAAAGCTGAATATAAGGACCATTTCCCTGATGCGGAATTTGAAACCACAGAATTTAAAAGGTTTTTCCCTATGGCAGAGGAAGATTACTCGGAGACTCTTGAGTATATACCAAACGCACCATCAAATATAACTATTACCTGTGACGGAGAAGATGCAATTATTTCATTTGACCTTGACTATACTGCACAGTATGCATGTGTTGAAAGAAACGGAGAGCTTCTTTATCTTGAAGCAAATTCTCTTGATGATAAAACAACCCACAAACTTAAAGACAGTCCCCCAAGGGGAGATGTAACCTATGAAATATCTGCTTTGCGTGCAGAATATAATTCAAGAACAGAGGAAGAGACCCATCATTACAACACAGCTTCCTCAATTTACCATAAGGTTTTATCAATAGAAGTGGAAAACACAGAGGATAACACATTAAAAGCCCTGCTTTATCATAACGATGAAAGCAAAGAGGGAAAGCTTTTTGTTGTGGTATCAAGGGGAGAAAAAACTGAAGAAATATACACATACAATCCTGCAGAGGAAACAGAGTTTACATACGAAAATTTCACTTCGGATTGTAAAATTAAATTTATGTGGATAGACCTTGCAACAATGAAACCGCTCAGCGAGAATGTTGAATTTACAAGATAGGTATTCTTTGGTATAATAAGCATATATATTGAATGAGAGGTAATTATGGAAATTTTAAAGACTATTATACTTGGTATTATTGAGGGAATAACAGAATGGCTTCCTGTAAGCAGTACGGGACATCTTATTAT
>JAGARF010000226.1 GCA_017622395.1 Clostridia bacterium
CTTACAAGAATAATAACCGCCGCAATGCCGATTATTATACCAAGCATTGTGAGAAAAGACCTCATTTTGCTTGTTCTTAAGCTTTTAAGGGCAAGGAAAAAGGATTGCTTAAAATTCATTCTTCATCCACCCTTTCATCACTTATTATTTTACCGTCCTGAATTCTTATAATTCTTTTTGCCTGAGCAGCAATGGTGTTGTCGTGAGTAATCATAACTATGGTGTTGCCCTGCTCATTAAGCTTTTTTAAAAATTCAAGAACCTCTTTGCCTGTTTTTGAGTCAAGAGCACCTGTAGGCTCGTCGGCAAGCATTAAAGAGGGGTCGCCTGCTAAAGCTCTTGCAATGGAAACTCTCTGTTGCTGACCTCCTGAGAGCTGAGAGGGCATTTTCTTTGCCCTGTCTTTAAGTCCTACTCTGTCAAGAGCATTTAAGGCTCTTTCGTGTCTTTCTTTCGGTGACATACCTCTGTATATAAGAGGAAGCTCTACATTTTCCAGCACAGAAAGCTTTGGAATAAGATTATATTGCTGAAAAATAAAGCCAATCATTTTGTTTCGCACCGCTGCAAGCTCATCGTCCTTCATTGTGCTTACATCAACGCCGTTTAAATGATACTCTCCCGATGTGGGAACATCAAGACAGCCGATAATATTCATACAGGTTGACTTGCCCGAACCTGACTGACCTACTATTGCAACAAATTCGCCCTCGTTTATGGTAAGAGAAACTCCGTCCAGGGCTCTTATTTCACCGTCACCGTCGCCGTATATTTTATAGATGTTTTTTAATTCTATCATCTCATACCACCCTGTGGCATACCGCCGCCTTGCATACCGCCGCCTTGCATACCGCCACCCATTGGCATACCGCCGCCCATTGGCATACCAAATATGTTGGTCTGACTTGCCTGAACGGCAATATATGCAACTCGCTGACCCTCGTAAAGACCCGATTTGATTTCCGCCTCATCAGAATTGCTTAAGCCTACCTCAACTCTTACGGCTGTGTAACCCTCAAAGCGATCAGGTGTTTTTGTCTGTGCCTTACCCTCAGGCATTTTAACTGATTTTTTCTGGTCTTCCTTCAAATCCTCGTTATGAACATAAACAATATTTCCTCTCTGCACAGCAGACAAAGGTATTTTAAGTGCATCTTTAGTTTCTGCAACAACAATTGATGCATCAACATTCATACCGGGAATAAGGTCACCGTATTCTTCTATTACAACAGTTATAGGATATGTAGTAACACCGTTTGAGGTTGTTCCCACAATGGAAACATTGTCTATATAACCCTCATAAACCTGATTTTCAAGAGCATCTGCGGTAACGGTTACCTTTTGACCCTCTTTCATTTTTGAAATATCAAGCTCGTCTACTGATATTGTGAATTTAACCTTGCTCATATCTGCAATTATAGCCATTGCAGTCAAACCGTTGCTTCCTCTTGAAAGGGTATCGCCGGCTTTTACTGTTTTACTTAAAACCGTACCTGTTATAGGAGCGGTTATGGTGTAGTTATCAAGGGTGTCATAGGCATCTGAAAGAGAAGAAGATGCATCGTTGTATGAAAGCCGTGCATTTTTAACTGCCTGTTCGGCGTTGTCGCTTGTTAAAACCGCAAGAAGCTGACCTTTTTCAACTCTGTCCCCTACTACAACATTAACCTTGTCAATATCCCCTGAAACCCTTGCTGTAACATTTTTTGTATCATTTACTTCAAATGTTCCTGCTCTGTTGCAGGCAACTGAATTTATGATTGCAGTTGCTGTGTCGCCCTCTTTGATTGTACCGGGGTTTTTAACCTTGATTGTTACCTGAGAAACCTGAACTCCGTTTGATTCAATTGAGCCTGTTGAAACCCTGTCAACTGTGCCTGTAAGTTCTGCTGTTGAATTATCAAGATAAACTGTGCCAACTGCACCGCTGTATAAGCTTTTTGCATCATTTGCGTTAAAGTATATGCGAAGCGCCATTGTTTCTGTGTCTGTGATTGTGAAAAGCTGAGTTCCGTTTCCTGCTGTCTGGCCCGCCTTTGCATTTACTGCAGTAACCGTTCCGCTTATAGGCGAAGTTACATTTAAGTTGTTATAATCCTCAACGGCATTGTCATAAGACATTTTTGCTTTTTCAAGATTGTTTTCGGAACGGGATATGGTATTTGAGGCAGACTTTGAGTCTATACTATACATAATTGCTCCCTCATCAAGAACATCTCCCTCTTCAAAGAAGTCTGCAAGCACATCACCGTCTACAAGAGAGGTTACATCATACTGTTCATTTGCCTCAATAGTCCCTGAGCCTGTTATTTCAACAGTTAAATTCCCCTTTGTTACCTCTGCAGTAGAAATTTCCTGCACATTAGCATTAGCAGGCTTTTTTGAGCAACCTCTTAAACACAGCACAGCAATAACTATAACTAATATAATGGCTGTAATAATAATTACTTTTTTGTTCAGAAATCTTTTCAAGATTTTCCCTCCTAATTTAAAATCCTTGTCATTATATTTGAAAAATGTGTATAAAATGTGTATAGAAAACCAAAATTTATGGAAAGGAATGATTTTTTTGAGTATTGGTTATCTTACTGTCAGCACAACCGCCGCACAAAAAATAATCCCTGTGGGAAATACAAAGATAACTATATCACAAAACGGAGAGACAGACAAGATTTTTATGTCGGATGAAAGCGGTAAAACACCTCTTACGGAAATTTCTGCTCCCGATATTATTTTGTCCGAAGCCCCTGACCCTGCAAGCATACCCTTTGCTGTTGTTAATATCACCGCAGAAAAAGAGGGCTTTTTCACAACAAATATAAATGATGTGCAGGTTTTCCCCGAGAGAACAACAACCCTTTATGTTAATATGGTACCCATTCCCGAATTCAGGGAAAATACACCTCTAAATATTGAAACAATCCCGCAGAATTTATAAAAACGAATTGACAACCTTGTTGTCATGAATTTTCACTTTGTTCATGCCCGAAGGGCAAATCATTTTATAGGAGAAGATTTATGCCGATTTCACCTGTTATACCTGAGTTTATTACAGTACATTTAGGACCTCCCGATTCAGATGCACAAAATGTTACGGTATCTTTTATTGATTACATAAAAAATGTTGCATCGGGAGAAATATACCCAACCTGGCCTGAAAGTTCACTTCGTGCAAATATTTACGCACAGATTTCTTTCGCCTTGAATAAAATATTTGTTGAATTTTACAGAGCAAGAGGCTACAGCTTTGACATTACAGGCTCAACCTCAATAGACCAGACCTATGTTTACGGCAGAAACACCTTTGAAAATATAGACACAATAGTAGACGATATCTTTGACAGCTATGTTAGAAGATTCGGTCAGCTTGAGCCCCTGTCCACAAGGTTTTGCAACGGCACAACAACAACCTGCGAGGGTCTTTCCCAATGGGGAAGTGTTGACCTTGCAAATCAGGGCTTTGTCCCCTATGATATTTTAACTTATTACTACGGAGATGATATAGAAATTGTTACAGATGTACCTGTTGAGAGCATTGAGGAGTCTTATCCCGGTACACCATTAAGACTTGGTGATGTATCAGCTGATGTTGCAACAGCAAAAATAAACCTAAACAGAATTTCCATTAATTATCCTGCAATACCAAAGGTTACAGTTTCAAGGGAGTTTGATGAGGATTTTGAAAATGCAATAAAAAAGTTTCAGGAAATATTCAATCTTACGCAAGATGGAATAATCGGCAGACAGACCTGGTATCAGCTTTCCTATTTATATGTGGGAATAACAAGGCTTACGGAGATAGACTCTGAGGGCATAAGGCTTTCAGAACTGCCAATAGGTTCATCTGTTGCCGTTTCGGGATATACAGATGATATCAAGCTGATTCAGTATTTTTTAAGTGTCCTTGCTTATTCTTATCCTGTAGTTCCCAATGTTCCCATAACAGGAATATATGACGAAACTACAGTTTACGCAGTAAAGGAATTTCAAAAGCTTTTCGGCTTGACTCCTGACGGAATTTTAACAGAAGAAACCTACGCCCTTTTATATGACTCATACATAACTGTCGCAAAATTTTATGATGAAAACAAGGAAAATCTGCCCCTTGAATTCAAAACAGTCGGTAACATAGATACGGTATATTCAAAAGGTGATGTTCATCCTGATATTCAGGTTATACAGAACAGACTTAACTTTATAAACGACAGCACAATTGCAGAAACAGGTCTTTTCGGGCCTTTAACAGAAAAGTCTGTGGCTGATTACCAGAGAAAAAATAATCTTGCCGTTACAGGAAGAATTTCCCCTGAAGACTTCAGACACATCAACAACACATATTATGATGTTGCTGCACAGTTTGTTGTACTTCCAACTCAGTATCCCGGCTTTGTTATGAAAAAAG
>JAGARF010000227.1 GCA_017622395.1 Clostridia bacterium
AGAGGTTTCGGCTGTTAAAAAGCAAGCAATCCCCGAATGCTTTCGATAAACATTCGGGGATTAATATAATAAAACTTTATGTTATTTACGGTTCGTCGAAAATTGTTTAAACCCTACATTTTATATAATTTGCTTGCGGTAGAACAACTTTTTCGACGGTCTTAAAGGATATCGCGAGGATATCCTTTAAGTGATTATTTGTAGTAATTATTTGAGCGTGTAACTGTTGCAGGAGGAGCAAAATCAAGCTGTTTATCTGCAATGCCTAAAATATCTTCAGGCTTAATCCAAGGCTTGTTTTGAATAGCACTTGTTTCCTCATGTGTTAAGTAACCTTTATATGATGTAAGGCTTCTTCTGTAGAAACCATCTTTTTCACAGGTCTTTTCAACACCATTGTTTAAGATGCTTAAAATCATAGGAAGCATTTCGGAGGCATATGCGATAGAAGTTGAGTTCGCAACAGCACCCGGAATGTTTGAAACACAGTAATGAACAACACCGTTAACAACATATCTTGGGTCGTCATGGTGGGTTTCGTGGCTTGACTCAATAGCACCTGGTTCGTCATTTGAAATATCAACTAAAACAGAGCCGGGTTCCATTGTCTTGAGCATCTCTTTGTCAATTAAGAAATCTTTTCTTTCTTTTGGCCATTTAACAGCATTTATAACCATATCTATGCCAGGAAGAATTTCAGCAATAGCTTCTTTACTGCAGAGCATAGTGTTAATGTGACCGTTATATCTTGTAAGGAGTGTACGCAAAAGTCCAACATTTATGTCCATAACTGTGCAGTTCGCACCAAGTCCAAAAAGAACTTCAAGTGCACCCTGACCAACAACACCGCCACCAAGGATAAGTACATTCATTCTTGGTGCACCTGCAAAACCGCCTACAAATTTACCTTTTCCGCCGTTAATTGTAAGCATTGATTCAAGACCAAAAAGTGCACCCTGTTTACCTGCAGCTTCGCAGTTAGGTGAGCCCCATCTGTGAGCATCTTCTGCTGTGAAAGAAATACATTTGCTTTTCAAGAGCGCATCAACTTCTTCAGGATGACCTGCAGGATGAATACAGCCTAAAAGTATTTGATTTTCTCTCATAAGAGGATATTCAACAGGAAAGAACTCTTTAACCTTTGCAACCATATCGCATTTAGCATAGATTTCTTCCATTGTTTCAACAATTTCTGCTCCTGCCTGAACATATTTTTTATCAGGGAAGCCTGCCATTTTACCACAGTCGTGCTGAGCTAAAACCTTGTGTCCTGCGGCAACGATTGATTTTACTTCGTTTGGAGTACAGATAACTCTGTATTCTCCTTCCTTAATGTCTTTTAAAACACCAAATACCATAATAATTCTCCTTTATTTAATTTAATTTTATTATATCTATAAATTTTTTTATAGCGTTGTTTGTATATCTGTTTTTCTTTTTTATCAGATAAACAGTTCTTGTGCCAGAGCCTTTAATGTTATACAAAAGAACATTGTCTTTCAAAATCTTGTTTTTGAAAATCGTGTCTGTTACAAAGCTGACACCGTTACCTGCTACGGTGAGTGCGTAGGATGTGGCAAGTAAATCAAGGCTAAAGCTTATTTTAGGTGAAATATTCTCCTCTTTAAACAGAGAAACTGCTTTTGAGTGCATATCGTTTCCGGAATTTAAAAGTATGAAGCTTTCGTTTTCAAAATAGCTAAGAGACACTTCAGGCGCATTTGCATCTTTTTTATAAATAGCCTCAGGCGTTAAAGCATATTTTTCAAGACCTTTATTACAAGCAAAAGAGGAAGGAACTGCAAGCAGAATTTTTTCTTCCGTAATAGGGATATATTCGCAGTTCTTCTTTTCTTCATCTTTAGTGTCTATAACAAAGTCTATTTCTTCGTCGTTTAAGAGTCTGTCAAGTGTTGATGCACTTGCATCTGTGAGGTTTATGTTAATTTTAGGATATTTTGCCGAAAATCTTTTTAAAAGCTCCGGTATAAGGTAATAGGAGAAAAAGATTGAACAGCCTATGTTTATATTTCCGCTATCCAGCATATTTATATCAGCAGCTTTTTCTGAGAACAGTTTTTCTATGTCCATTATTTTTTCTGCTGCAGAGATATATTCATAGCCAATTTTTGTAGGTTTTACTGAAGAATGTCGTCTTTCAAAAAGGGGAGAGCCTACCAGCTTTTCAATTCTTTTTATTGAGGCACTTAAATATGGTTGAGAAACATAAAGCTTTTCAGCGGCTTTTGTAAAACTTTGTTCTTTGTATACTGTGTATACATAATTCATTTTACTGAACATTTTCCACCTCTTTGAAACCTTCGCCGTGAACCTCACGAACATCAGAAACTATAGTAAATGCTGCACGGTCGTATTTTTTTACTATTTCCAGAACAGTCGGTATTTCTTTACTCTTTACGATGCACATAATCATCATAGTATCAGTGTTGTTGTAGCAACCTTTGCTATATATGCCTGTAACACCTCGTTTCATATCCTGCATAATTTCTGTAGAAATTTCTTTTGTGTTCTTTGAGATGATGTAAACAGACTTTGCGAAGTCGCCTCTGACAAGAATAAAGTCTGTAACCTTTGTGCTTATGTAAAGGGAAATTACTGAATAAAACATAAGGGAAATATCTTTGAGAGCCAAGCTGGAAGAAATAATAACTGCTGTGTCTATAAAAAGAATAAATGTTGCAACTCCTATGTGAGGTATAATCTTATGAAGCATTATTGCTGCAAAGTCAGAACCACCTGTGGAAGCATCTACTAA
This sequence comes from Clostridia bacterium, assembly GCA_017622395.1. Taxonomy (GTDB): domain Bacteria; phylum Bacillota; class Clostridia; order RGIG6154; family RGIG6154; genus RGIG8700. Next base: position 2,777 of record JAGARF010000227.1, read on the forward strand.
AACAGTAAGACCTACACCTAATCCAACAAGAACTCCACCGAAAATGGTAGAAATAAAAATGTCATTTCCAAAGGTCATACCGATGCTGTGCAAATAAACTGTTAAGGCATCTGTTATTGCAAGGAAAAAAGATAACATAAATATTCCCACAACAGTTTTTAATATTGCAGATTTTCTTAAAGTTTTGAAACCAAATGCAAATAAAATAAGATTTATGATAAGTGTAGAAATTGGTTTTGGTATTTTAAAGAGTGTTTCCATAGTAATTGCAACACCGCTTACACCGCCTGTTGAAATGTTGAAAGGTGCGTGAAAATAGCTTATTGCAAATGCAAGGATAAAAGAGCCGATAGCTGCGTATAAGTAATCTGTTATAATTTTTCTAATTTTATACATAATTTCTCCCTTGATATTTCAAAATAAATCAATTATAATTATAATATCGTAAAAATATGACAAAATCTTGCCAAAAACAATTTTTTTATTGCCAATTATTGACGAGGTGAAAAAATGCAAGCACGATTTTATATAGAAAGAGAAAAAGAACAGGATATTTTTTATAAGGAATACATAAACGGAACAGGATATTTCGGATTTCATTCTCCTATTGAGCTTTATTTTGTTGATGAGGGCGAAATGGAGGTATATGTGAACAATCAGAAAACGGTGCTGACAAAAAACCAGATGTCAGTTGCACTTAGTTTTGATGTGCATACCTATAAAACTATAAAACCCTCAAAGTCAAGCGTGCTTATAATTCCCACATATCTGTGTGAGGAATTTGTTGCGGGCTTAAAGCATAAAAGAACACTGTCACCTTACATATGCAATGAGGAAACAGTGCTTAAAATCAAGAATTGTGTAAAGGAATTGATTAAAAAAGACATAAACCCTGTAGAAAAAAAGGGACATATATATGTGATTTTAGGGATAATCTTAGACAGCTTAAGATTTGAAGATGTAAGGGAAACAATAGACGCTGATTTATCCACGAAAATATTAATGTATGTAAATGATAACTTTACAAAAAACATAAGTCTTGCATCTGTGTCGGCAGAGCTTGGGTATAATAAAAGTTATATTTCTAGATACTTTAAAAGAAGTTTTGGCATAGGACTGACAAGCTATATAACTATGTCCAGACTGAAAAATGCCCTTATGCTTATGCACGAGGGAAAACACACATTAACATATTGTGCATTGGAAAGTGGATTTAACTCAGTAAGAACCTTTTACAGAGCATTTTCCGAAGAATTTAACTGCACACCTGGTGAATATTTTGAAAAACTGCATAAATAAGAGGCTGTGAAAACAGCCTCTTATTTTTAATATGCTTTTATTACTTTACCATTCAATAAATTTACAACTCTGTATTCAAAAGGCGTACAGGAGATTAAATAAAATCCACCGTCTTTTGTTACAAAGGGCTCGCCATAGGTGTATGGATAAAGCTTCTTTAAATTGTGCGTTCCTTTTTCTAAAATGAAATATCCGTCATTTACTGCACTTATGCTTTCATTTCCCTGCATAGCCATAGGGTCATTGAAATACAATGCCTTAACATAAAGGTCACCATTATGTTGGCCCACAACATATAAGCTGTTGTAATCCTCATATTTATCTGCAAGGTTTGTTATATTTCCGTCTTTGTCTATATGGAAAATAACGCTGAAGCTGTTTGACCATCTTGACATACCGTGCCAGGAGGTCGAATGTGAATAAAGATAATATCCGCCAAGTCCGTCTTCTATAATGTTTTCAAGATTGTATGCCGAAAGCCATTCGTCTACCTGTGTGTATTCTCCGTTTGTTTCTGTGAACAGATATTTTGTTTTGGGAGTATAGGGAGC
>JAGARF010000228.1 GCA_017622395.1 Clostridia bacterium
ATTGTTGTTATGATTTCAAGGGCAATGAAAATCGGCGGAATTCATGGAAATAAAACAGGAATTTATACAGCAAAGGATATAGAAAATATTTCGGCTTGGGCAGTTGATGCATATGAAAAAATCGGGGGATATGTAATTTCGGACAGCGATGTAACAGACCCTGAAAACCCTGCAAGAGTGCTTCTGCCTCAAAAAGATGCTTCAAGATTTGATATTGCTTATATGATAGATAATATTATAAGATTTAATCAGCTTTATCCTTCACAGGATGCCATAAAATATGGCTTTGACAAGGAAATGCCAAAAATTGACGGCTCAACATCAACCTACCCGTTTACACAGGCGGTATATCAAATGCTCTTCAGCAATGGTTTTGTTCATCCTGATATGCCTGTATCCCACAGCAAGAGCCACGCATCATATCAAAGACTTATAAACGGAGAAATTGATATGCTCTTTGCATCGGTTTATCCTGCAAGTGATATTTTAGCTTTAGCTGAGGAAAAGGGTGTAGAGCTTGAGCTTATTCCTATTGCATATGATGCAATGATTTTCTTTACTAATATGGAAAACCCTGCAAAGGGCCTTACAAAAGAGCAGATAAGCGAAATATATGTAAACAATTCATATGAAAATTGGTCTGAGCTTGGTGGAGAATATGCGCTTTTATACCCATATTGCAGAAATAACGACAGCGGAAGCCACGCACAAATGGAAAAGCATTTCTTAAACGGAAATGAAATAAATGCTCAAATAAGAGAAGAAACTACATCAATGACAATGTCAAATGTGTTAACAGATGTAATGAATGCAAAGACAGAAGACCCTAAAGGTTACGGACTTGGTTACAGTATTTACTATTATTTTAATAATATGGATATGTTCTATAACACGAAATCTCAGCTTAAGCTCCTTGAAATAGACGGTGTTGCTCCAAATGACGAAACAATCGCAGACGGAAGCTATCCGCTTTCAAATAACACATATGTTGTTTTAAGAAAAGACACAAAAGAGGATTCTCCTGCAAGAAAAATGGCAGAATTTATGCTGACGAAAAAAGGTCAGGAGTGTGTAGAAGCAGCAGGCTATGGGAAGTTGAAATAAAAAATGAGCCATCAAGGCTCATTTTTTATTTCAAGAAATCTGTATAGCATAGTTGCTGCTTCTGCTCTTGTAGCATTACCCTGGGGGTTAATGGTGGTATCAGTATTTCCTTTTATAATTCCGTTCATGACGGCGTATTGCATAGGCTTGATTGCGTATTCTGAGATACTTGAAAAATCATCGTAATGGTCAAGGCTTATGTTTACATCAATAGCATAATTTTTATACATCGCATAACGATATAGAATGGATACCAATTGTTCTCTTGTTATATTGGAATCAGGAGAAAACTGATTTTCTGTAATACCGCTGACTATCTTGTTTTCTCTTGCCCAGCAAACGGCATCTGCATAGTACATATCAGAGCTTACATCGTCGAAAATATTGTCAGCGTTTGTATTCGGCATATCTTCGTTTCGGTGTAGAATGGTTACTAGCATTGCTCTTGTGAGAGTACTGTCAGGAGAGAAAACAGTGTCTGAAGTACCTTTCATAAGACCTTTTTCAACAATATAAGCTACAGAATTATAATACCAATCATTTTTATGGACATCGTTAAAGGTAGTGTTGGCTTCAGGAATAGGTTGTGTTGGCTCCATGGGAGCAGAAATTTCTGTTTGATAATGTCCTTTGTTTCCTGAACCTGTGTTTGAACTCGGTTTATCATTTGCGGGCGGAAGACCTTCAACACTTATTGCTCCGTTGTTTATATGTATATCAACATTGTTTAAATCTGCATTATAGACATTGTCAGGCTTGTATGAAATTTTGATAAATCCGTCACCGCTTATGGCATTGTCAAGGACTTTAAAGGTAAGTGTTGCAAGTGTTCCGTTTGAAGTGAAATTTTTTGCAGACGAGCTGTTCCATAGCATAATATAAGGATACTTTTCATATGTCTGACTAAAAACAGCACCTCTCAGCAATCCTTTATCTTCTGCTTTTATAAGTCGGAGTCTTTCTTTGTCATATTCAAGTTCAAAAAGTGCAGCAATAATACCGGGATTATCTGATAATGTTAAATCTAAAATTACGGTTTCACCTGCTTTGGCAGCCTTAGTATCAACAGTAAGCTCAAAGCCTTTTGCACAGCAAATCTGTGCTATGAATAAGAATATAAAAATCATTGAAATTGCTTTTTTCATAAACTCACTCCATATGTTTTTTATTGATTATATCATAGCTTTGATAATAATTAAAGGGTAAAATAAAAATATGTTGAAAAAATACAGAATATGGTATATACTTTAGTTATAAGGAGTGAAATATGATGAAAAAATTTCTAAGTATCTTAATTGTAGCTTTGATGCTTATGCAGATGTTTACATTTAGCATATCTGCCGCATCAGCACCGTCTAAGGTTTGGTGGACGGGTGAGTTTGCAGGAGAAGTAGCTTTCAGCTTGGTGAGCGGAGTCAGAGAATATCATTTAAAGCTGTATAAGAATAATGTACTTGTTGCAGATACAACTCACAGCTTTGGTGACTACGATAATTCGACAGGCTATCATCAGTTTGTCTATGAAATCCTTGAAAACGGAAGCGGTACATACAGAGTTGAAGTAGGTCCTGATGACGGTAGCGGTAATTATACATCATCAGGTAATTATGTATATAAAAAGCCTTCAACAACTCTTGATAAGACGAATGTTAAATATGATGCATCGATACCGATGTTCACTTGGGCACCTGTTGCAGGTGCAGTATCATACGATGCTGTTATCAGGGTTTCGTGGGACGGAGGCGAGACCTTTGAAAGCAGTTGGGGATATGGTTGCGAAGGTGATTGTTATTTCAATTTCTGGGATAATTGGGAAGAAGAAATGGGATATCTGATGGAAGAAATAGAAATTGAGGCAGAAATGAACGGTTACAACCCTGACGATGCATTGATTGTGTTCTGCGTTGAAGCATATCCTGCGGATTTCAATGATGCAAATCCATCATATTCAGATTATGTAACTTTTGACGGTATAACAATTCCTGACAGCGGTGATGAACCTGTTGAAGATGGTGCATATAGTTATATGGAAATTATTGATTATCAGAATGAATACTATATAGGACAGGAATTTTATGCTGAATTGAGATTGGTATATGTTTCAAGCGATGGCACAGAAACATATACAACAATCAGCAGTAAGGATTGTGAAGTTGAAGGCTTTGACCCATACACCCCTGGCTGGCAGGTAGTGACTGTTACTTATGGGGACTATTCAGAAGTGTTCAAGGCGCATGTGATAGATCCAGAAGGAGAGCCTGAGGAACCAACAATATGTGAAGTTCGTTTTGAAAATGCAGTAACTGAATATCAGCTTGGTGAGGATTTCTATATTGAAGCATATCTTGTAGATACAGAGGGAAAGGTGTATCGTACTTATGCTTTTGAAGTTGACGGATTTGACAGCACAAGAGTAGGTCAGCAGGAAGTTACAGTTTCTTTTGGTGACTATAGCGAAACATATGTTGTTTATGTAAATGAAAACACAGGTACAGATGGAACTATAGGTTATATTAAGGCTTCTATGCCAAATGTAGAGTTCTTCCCGGGCGACGAATTCTATGCAGAGGTTTATGTATATACTCCGGACGGAAGCTGTTATCAGATTGAAGATTACAAATATGAAGGCTTTGATAGTTATACCCCTGGTGAGCAGATTGTAACAATCTGGTATGGCAACCTTTCAACAACGGTTACTGTATGGGTCTATGAAGAAGAACCTGTTGAACCTGTATATACAGTAGAATTTGAAAATGTTAAAACCAAATATGAATACGGCGAAGAATTTTATATTGAAGTATACAGATATATTGACGGCGAAAAAATAGCAGTATCAAACGATGAATGGTGGGTTGAAGGCTATGACCCATATATGTCAGGTTGGCAGGAGGTTACAGTATTCTGCGAAAATCGTGTTGAAACCTATCGGGTTTATGTAGCCGAAGAACAATTCCGTGAAGTCAGATTTGAAAGAGTAAAGAAACAATACTATGAAGGCGAAGAAATAGAAGCAGAAATCTGGTATGAAACAGAAGACGGCAGACACGAATTTACAGAAGATTTTGAAGTTGAAGGATATGACGCATATTTCATTGGTGAACAGAATGTTACAATAAGCTTTGGCGGATACAGTGAAGATTTTACAGTAACTGTTAAACCAAGACCGATAATTGATGAAAATGTAACACATATCAGAATTAAAAACTTAAAGACATTATATTATCTTGGCGAAGAATTTGAAGCAGAGGTGTATGCTTATACAAAAGACGGAAACTACTATATGGTAGAGGATTATCTGTATTATGACTTTGATTCAAGTATAGCAGATGAACAGCAGGTAACAGTCAGATACGGCGACTTTACAGACGACTGTGTAGTATGTGTATACGAGAATGAATTGACAGAAAATCTTTCGGGAACCTGCGGTGATAAATTAACCTGGACACTTGATACAAATGGTGTTCTTACCATTTCAGGAACAGGTGCTATGACAGA
>JAGARF010000229.1 GCA_017622395.1 Clostridia bacterium
ACGGAAAATACAAAAGCCCATAACCAACCTTTTAAAGATGTTGGAAGCATAAGCTGTTTGGTGTACACACATATTATCAGCATTATCAGAGAACAGACAGATGCAACATAAAAGCTGAAAGTGAATCCTGCTATTTTTTTAAATTTGAACCCTGAGAGCAGAATAATGTATAAAGCATATGTTACTCCTGACAAAAGAGCTAAAATGCTGCCTGTTAGATTAATACTGTCATCAGGATTGTAAAATAATGCTATACCTGCAAGACATAAAAATATACTTAGCCAATGTGCGTGTTTTATTTTGCTTTTTAAAAAGATAGCTTCTCCTAAGATCACAACAGCAGGATATATAAAATGAAAAACTGTAGCAGTTCCCGATGGAATGTGTTTATATGAAGAAAACAGAAGAAGAGGTGTTATACAGCATCCCATAAGTGCAATTAAACTTATGGGAAGCATGGCTCTTGAATGGATTGTCAAAGAGTTTTTTGTTGCCAAAGCTAAAATTGCCAGAATCGGAACCGAAATGATATTTCTTAAAAATACAAGGGTAGGTGGGTTAACCCCCTCGGTGTAAATAAATTTCGCCATAAGAGGCATAAGCCCGAAAATAACTGCACTGGCAATGATGAAAGTATATCCTTTTATAAGTTGTTTGTTCATAATTCACCTAAAAAAGGGTGCGATTAAACACCCTTTAAATTGTTAATTTACTGTTACTGTGTGAGTATCAGGATTCCACAAAACTTTCAGCTGGAAAGATTCACTTACAGCTCTTACAGGAACAAGAGTTCTTTTGTTGATAAGCTGTGCAGGAACATCAATTACCGATTTTTGTCCGTTAACTAAAATTTCTTTGCTTCCAATAACAAACTCAACCTTAATTCCCGCTCTTTCAGTTGTAACCTTCTGCAGGTCAGGATCCCAGCCAACAGTAGCACCAAGTGCTTCTAAAATAAGTCGTAAAGGAATAAGAGTTCTGCCCTCAACGAGAACCGGTGGTTGGTCTGTCTTTAATATTTTGCTGTTTACGATAACCTGAATAGGAACGCTGAATGCATCTTCAATGTTGTGGTAAGCATAAAGCTTAGCTGTTTTTAAAACATCGTTACCTTCTTTGAAAGAAGCAGTTGTCCAGGTCCAATTTTCATATGAGCCTGCGTAGTAAATACCCCCAAGATTGTCGCAGCCTTTGAATGCGTTTTTGCCGATTTCCATTACATAAGGATAAAGCAAAAGGTTTTCAAGATTTTTGCAATCATTGAAAGCATAGTCGCCTATAGAAGAAGTTGTGCTTGGTATTTTTATTCTTGCAACATTTGAGAAACCATAGAAAGCATATTTACCGATGTGGGAAATGCCTTCTTCAATTTTAATTGTAGTTATTGTAGCTCTTGATGAATACCAGGGAGTTTTTGATGCGGATGACCAGTCAGGCATAGCACCTTTGCCGCTGATTGTGAGAGTTGTGTCTTCGAGTGTCCATGTAAGGCCACCGAAAAATTCTCCTCCCTTTGCCATTACAGGCATAGATATAAGAGATGTAAGCATTAAAATAACTAATGCTAAAGTTATGAGTTTTTTCATTTGTATAACACCCTTTCAATTTTGTTGTTACTATTTTACCATACTAAAGTCAATTTGTAAATAGAAATCACACTTATTGACTTTGAAATAAATATATTATATAATTTTAGTATCAATATTGAAAGAGGTTGATTATGAGAATTCCTTTAGCTGACAGGATAAGACCTGAAAATATAGATGAGGTTGTAGGACAGGCTCATCTTATAGGAAAAGGTAAAATATTATATGAAGTTATACAGGGGGGAGAAATTCCAAACCTGATATTTTACGGACCATCAGGTGTTGGAAAAACAACCGTTGCCAATATTATTGCGGCAAAATCAAATAAAAAGCTGTATAAATTAAACGCGACAACCTGCTCTGTTTCGGATATTAAAAATATAATTTCCGAGCTTGACACCATAATGACAGATAACGGTGTTATTTTGTACCTTGACGAAATACAGAACTTTAACAAGAAACAGCAACAGTCCCTTTTAGAGGTAATAGAAAACGGGAAAATAACTTTAATTGCAAGTACAACTGAAAATCCATACTTTTATATTTATAATGCACTTCTTTCAAGGTGCTGTGTTTATGAATTCAAGGCACTTGAGCCTTGTGATATAGCAAAAGCTGCTGAAAGAGCAGTAAAAATTCTTGAGGAAGAATATTCAAAAGAGATAGAATTTGAAAAAGAGGCGATAAGCCATCTTGCAAATACCGCAGGCGGAGATGTGAGAAAATGCCTTAACGGCGTTGAAATGGCTGTTCTTGCTAAAATCTATACTGAAGGCAAAATTACTGTAACCTTAGACGATGTTTGCCAGGTGACGGGGAAAACTGCCCTTAAATATGACAAAGACGGTGATAACCACTATGACTTGCTTTCGGCATTTCAAAAGTCTATAAGAGGCTCAGACCCTGATGCGGCGGTGTATTACTTAGGAAGACTTATTCTTTCAGGGGATTTGATGTCAATCTGCAGAAGACTTATGGTAATTGCATCGGAAGATATAGGGCTTGCGTATCCTATGGCTAGCGTTATAGTAAAAAGCTGTTGCGACAGTGCTTTTCAGCTTGGCTTTCCTGAGGCAAGAATACCTCTTGCAAATGCAACACTAACTCTTGCAAATGCTCCTAAATCAAATTCAGCGATTAATGCAATAGATGGGGCGATTTCTACAATCGAAAACGGAGATACAGGCGATATCCCTGCACACCTCAAAGATGCTCACTACGGCGGAGCGGCAAAGCTTGGCAGAGGCCTTACATATAAATATCCACACGCATTTGAAAATCATTATGTAAAACAACAGTATCTTCCTGATAAAATCAAAAACGAAAAATTCTATATTCCCGGTGAAAACAAAAATGAACAGGCTACAAAAGAATATTGGGAAAAAATAAAAAAATGAGGAAAATATAAAGACAGACAAGGTCTATACCTTGTCTGCTTTTATAACCGGCGAAGTGGTGAAATCTGCTTTGCCGTTTTTGTTTGCAAATAAATTATAAATATCTGTTGCTCTGAAATCCTGCTTTATTAATTCATAAGGTGCATCGGCACATTTTGTTATAACGGGTAAATCAGGAGAGATTTCTTTCAGGTATCCTGATTTTTCTTTTTTAAGTCCTAAAATTCTTATAAATTCAGGTGTAGCGGTAATGTTATCTTTTCTTATATCGAGCAAAATATTAAACAACATTCTTGAAATTGAACTGTATGTGTATCTTTTTGATTTTATGGATAAAATATATTCGTCAAGAGTGCC
>JAGARF010000230.1 GCA_017622395.1 Clostridia bacterium
GAATAGTCTGTAAGTTGTTGATTTTGTGCGTTATATGATTTTGTAGTAATTTTAACATTTTGACCTGAATATCCGGCAAAATTAACATTACATTCATAAGGTATGCCGTAAGCAGTTCCAAGGTAAATGTCGTTAAAATAGTAATTTACATAAGCTATATCATTTTTAGGTGTAGTAATATAACTGCACAATGTGGTGTGTTCGGCTGCAACAGGTACGTTGTTGCCAATTTCGTAATAATGTGAATTGTCGGTATCATAAATACTGTTACCATAAAGTGGCGATGTTATAGCTGATTTATAAGCAGACAGATATGAGGCGTTATTAGAAAGTGAAAACTTCTGTCTGTCTCTGTCACTATCAAATATAAAAGTATATTTTACATTAGGGTACTTTATCGGAAGGTATGTATAATAATCATTTATCTGTTGTGAAGCAAAAGGTGTTATGTCTGAATAGGTATCATAGTCCATATATGATGCACCGCTTTCTACTATCACGATAGGTTTTTTGTGTCCGTATAGTGAATATAATGTGTCAAGCTGGTTACTCCATCTGCTTCTGTCAACCCCAAGTTGGAGGGGATCTGTTATAGGCTGATGCATTTTGTATGAAGAAAGACCGACATAATCTACATACTCATCGCCTGGATAGTAATTTGGAATTGTATCTTCAGGGTAATGGTTAACCCCCCATATAATTCCAACATTAGGTGCTTCTTTTTTGAAAATTGAAGAAACCAGACGGAATTTTTCTATATACAAATTATAGTCCTTGGTATGCCATGCACAAGTAGTGTCATTTACTTCACACGCAAAACGAAGAAGGAATTTACATCCAGTTGCTTGCATATTTCTGGCAAGATTTGTTATGTAACCATTTGCATCTGTTACAGAGCTTAATCCATAATGTGGTTCAAGAGCGATTTGCATAACTTTGTTTCTTCTTTTTGCTTCTTCGATATGAGTTGAGTAATGAGAAATATCTGTACCATAAGGTAAATAAAGAAGATATGCAGAAATGTCCCTTGAAACAAGGTGTGGGAAAGTTTCCATATAAAATCTGCTTGGGTCGTATGCATTGTATATTGCTGTATCACCTTCTGCATATGCACCCAGAAGTGTGAGTCCTGTAGGTTCATTAGGCACGCCAAAAAACTTCTTTGCACCGCTTGAAAGAGAAGTGGTTTTTACATATATCTGGGAGTTCGTAGCAATAAGCTTTGAACGTCTTTCGGCATCAATACAGCTTTCTCTCATATTTGACAGATTCCAGTAATACGATTCTCTTTTGAAACATACAGAGGCGTTGTCATACTGTCCAAGGTTTGAATAACATTCACCTAAATGTTTAAAAAGCATTGCGTTACTTTCAGGTTGGTTTTCATTCAAAAAAACACAAGAAATTGATTTGATTGTATCGATTGCTTCCTGATAGCTTCCGTTATTCTTCTGATTAAGAGCTTTTTCCCACGTTTTCCAGTAATTGCTTGTAACGGACGGGGTAGTTTCAATTTCATTAATTAAGGAAGTGCTGCCGGAAATTTTTACACTTCCATCCCAGGTAACTGTTGCACCAAATGCTTCAAGAACAGCTCTTATGGGAAGGTAGGTTCGACCGTCTGACATAACAGCGACGGCATCATTATATATAATAACATTATTTCGTGTGATTCTGTTGTCACCAATTGTGCATCGTACTGTAGTAGTGCCTTTTTTTACAATTGCAGTGTTGGTGGCAGAATCCCAGTCAACAGTTGCACCGAAAGCTTCCATAGTGGCTCTGAGAGGAACAAGAGTACGACCGTTTTCCACAAATGGATATCCGCTGTCTACATTAAAAGCAACCTTTGTATTGTCTATATAAACATCAGTTGCGAATGCATAAACATTGAACGAGGATAAAGATAAAAGCAAACAAAATAATAAGTTGATAAATTTTTTCATATAAACACCTCAAAATAATTATACTAATTTTTTAAAAAAGTGTCAACTTAATATTCAAAAAAGCTTTATTTTTGTTAAATAATGTAGTATAATATAAAATAAGTGATTATGAGCAGAAAGGAATTAGTATTATGAGCAGAAAAGATGCGAGGGAATCAGCATTTAAGATTTTATACCAGATGGATATTCAGAAATGTCCCGTTGAAGAAATACTCAGAACTTTTTACAACGAAAATGTTGTAGCAGACGATGATAAAAAGTATATAGACGATGTAACTGTCGGCACATATAATAATATCAATGAAATAGATGAAACGATAATTAAAGGTCTTAAGAGCTGGACTCTTAACAGAATTTCAAAGGTTGACAAAGCTGTTTTAAGACTTGCGGTATATGAAATTTTCAACAGGGAAGATATACCTGAAAGAGTTTCGATATTTGAGGCTGTAGAGCTTGTTAAAAAGTATGACAGCCCTAAAGCGGGTGGATTTGTTAACGGTATTTTAAGAGGAATTATAAGAAAGAACGAAGAAAGCGGAGAAGAGTAATTGAACGAAAATATTTTAACCGTTTCTCAGCTTAATGCCTATATAAAAAGCAAATTTGATTTTGACGAGGTTTTGTCGGGTGTCTGGATAAAGGGCGAAATCTCAAATTTCAAAAATCATTCATCAGGGCATATGTATATGACCTTGAAGGATGAAATGGGTGTTGTTAAGGCAGTAATGTTTAAAGGAAACACCTTTTCTTTAAGATTTATGCCTGAAAACGGAATGAAAGTTCTTGCATATGGCAGAGTAAGTGTATATGAGAGAGACGGACAGTATCAGCTTTATGTAGAAAAAATGGAGCCTGATGGCATAGGTGCATTATATATTGCATATGAACAGCTCAAAAAAAGACTTGAGCAAGAGGGACTTTTTGACGAAAGACACAAAAAGGATATTCCCGTGTTCCCGAGAAAAATAGGTGTTGTCACTTCGCCTACAGGTGCGGCTGTAAGAGATATTTTAAATGTTTTAAAGAGAAGGTATCCCTTGGCAGATGTAACGGTTTATCCCGTGCAGGTCCAGGGTGACGGCTCAGCAGAGCAGATTGCATCAGCCATAGAATATATTAATGCAGCTACTGAGTGTGATGTTATAATAACAGGCAGAGGCGGCGGCTCAATAGAAGATTTATGGTGCTTTAATGAAGAAGTGTGTGCAAGAGCGATATTTAACTCAAAAATTCCTGTTATTTCTGCAGTAGGTCACGAAACAGACTTTACTATTGCAGATTTTGTAGCAGACCTTCGTGCACCAACCCCATCTGCTGCGGCAGAGCTTGCCACACCGGATATCAGCGAAATTACAAGCTATCTTTTTGATATGAAAAGCAGATTGTTAAGACTTTCTGTAAATGCGGTTGAAAATAAAAGATTTAAGCTGACCGAAACTGCAAAAAGATTTTCAGAAAAAGCAGTTTTAAATGATTATGCAGGGAAAAGACAATATATAGACAGCCTTATGCAAAGAAGCACAACTACAGTTGCGTCGAAAATTGCTCAGGCGAGAGAGGGGTTTGTTAAATCAGTATCAAAGCTTGAGGTTTTAAATCCTTTATCTGTGCTTAAAAGGGGATACAGCCTTGCAACTGACGAAAAAGGTCAGGTTTTAGATACTGTTAAAGCATTTAAAAAAGACAAACCATTTATGTTGAATTTAAAAGACGGCAAGCTTGAGGCTGTTGTTAAGGAGATAAAAAATGACAAATAAAATAACTTTTGAAGAAGCTATGAATAAAATAGAGGAAATTGTTTCAAAGCTTGAAAAGGGAACTGCAAGCCTTGAAGAAACCGTTGAGCTTTATAAAGAGGGAACAGAGCTTTCAGTTCTCTGCAATAAAATGATAGACGAGGCAGAACAGAAAATAAAAGTTCTTGCAAAAACAAAAAACGGTCTGGAAGAAAAGGATTTTGCAGAAAATGAATAATAAAGAATATACAGCAAAAAAAGAATATTATCATTCATATGCAGAAAAAGCTCTTTCTGAACTTAAACTTGATTATGAATGCATACAGAAAAATCTTTTTGATGCGATAAACTACAGCTTAATGGCGAAAGGTAAAAGAATAAGACCTGTAATACTTCTTGCCGCCTGTGAAATGGCAGGAGGAAATATAAAGGATGCGTTAAATTTTGCCGCAGGTCTTGAAATGATACATAATTCATCTTTAATTCACGATGATTTGCCTGCAATGGATAATGACGATTTAAGAAGAGGAAATCCAACAAACCATATTGTGTATGGTGAAGCTACTGCAATTCTTGCAGGAGATGTACTTCTTGTGAGACCCTTTGAGGTTATGGCAGATGCGATAAATAACAAGGGACAGATAAATGCGATGAAATACATTGCAAAATGTGCAGGTGCAGAGGGAATGATGGGAGGTCAGGAAATTGACCTTAAATGCGAAGGAATTAAGGCGGATGAGGAAACAATCGTAATTTTAAACAGGCTTAAAACAGGTGCATTGTTTAAAGCTGCTGTTGTGGCAGGAGTTATGATAGCAGGAGGTAACGAAGAAGAAATAAAGGCAGCTGAAGAATATGGCAACCTTTTA
>JAGARF010000231.1 GCA_017622395.1 Clostridia bacterium
AATCGTTTTCTTGCCCCTCGTTGCCTTCTTAAGGTTCAAGTCCTCCTAAAGGCAAAAAAAATACACACCCTACGGTGTGTATTTTTTTGGTCGAGGCGACAGGACACATATGCTTCGCATCTGTCGTGCTCGCCGACCGAAAGCTTTGCTTTCAGTACCCGTCTCACACCAACTTCGGGGAAAACGATTATTAATCGTTTTCTTGCCCCTCGTTGCCTTCTTAAGGTTCAAGTCCTCCTAAAGGCAAAAAAAATACACACCCTATGGTGTGTATTTTTTTGGTCGAGGCGACAGGACTTGAACCTGCGGCATCTTGCTCCCAAAGCAAGCACTCTACCAAACTGAGCTACGCCTCGTCACAACGGAAAGTATTATAACACAGCTTTTTTGAAAAATCAAGTCTTTTTTAAAAAAATTATAGAAAAATCTCAAAATATATGAAAAAGTAGCTAAAATTATATATACTTTTTGAATTTTGTGTGGTACAATATGAAATTGTGATAGTTACTATCACCTATTACGGACAAAAATATATTATGTTATAGGAGCGTGGATTTAATGAAGACTACATTGGCAGTTATGGCAGCAGGTATGGGCAGCCGTTTTGGCGGTCTTAAACAACTTGCACCTGTAGGCCCCAATGGAGAAGCAATTTTAAATTTCTCGGTTTATGATGCTAAAGAGGCAGGTTTTGACAAAGTTGTTTTCATAATAAAGAAAGCCATCGAACAGGATTTCAGAGATTTTATCGGTAAGCAGATTGAAGGTATGATTGATGTTGATTATGCTTTTCAGGAGCTTGATATGATTCCTAATTGGTACAAGCCTGATCCTGAAAGAGTTAAACCTTACGGCACAGGTCATGCTATCCTTTGTGCTGAAAAACAGATTACAACTCCTTTTGCAGTTATCAATGCTGATGACTATTACGGCAAAAGCGGTTATAAGCTTATCCATGACCATTTGGTTAACGAACAGAGTCCTTGTATGGCAGGTTTCCTTTTAAAGAATACACTTTCTGAAAACGGAACAGTAAGCCGTGGTATCTGCGAAACAGAAAATGGTTATCTTAAAACAATCACAGAACATACTGCTCTTGATAAGAACAGTCCTTTTGCTCCTGATACTATTGTTTCAATGAATATGTGGGGCTTTAACAACGACATTTTTGAAATGCTCGGTTCTGAATTTGAAGAATTTTTAAAGAAAAATGAAAATCCTCTCAAGGGTGAGTATTTCCTTCCTTCTTTCGTTGACACTCTTATTAACAGAGAAGGCAAAAAGGTAAAAGTTTTCAAAAGTGACGACAAGTGGTACGGTATGACATATAAAGAAGATACAGAAATGGTTAGAAATGCTATCCAGGCTATGATAGAGAAAGGAATGTATAATGGTTAATTTAAACGCTATACTTGATCAGTTTGTATCAGACTGCAAAATTGCACCTTATGGCGACGGACACATTAATGATACATATCTTACATCTTCAAGACAGTTTATACTTCAGAGAATTAACACAAAGATTTTCAAAGACTACGAACAGTTAATGAACAACATCGACGGAGTTACTTCTTTTTTAAAGGAAAAAATCAAGGCTGCAGGCGGAGATCCTGAAAGAGAAACTCTTACAGTTATCAAAACAAAAGACGGCAAAAACTTCTACAAAACCGAAGACGGTGATGTTTACAGACTTTACATTTATATTAATGACTCTGTAGCAAGATCTGTTGTAACAGACCCTGTTCAGCTTTATCACGCAGGTAAGGCTTTCGGTAAGTTTCAGTTTATGCTTGCTGACTACCCTGCTGAAAGTCTTTTTGAAGTTATTCCTGATTTCCACAACACAAGAAAAAGATTTGAAGCTTTGAAAGAAGCTATTGAAAAAGACATTGCAGGCAGAAAGCATCTTGTAGAAAAAGAAATTGAATTTGCTCTTTCACAGGAACACTATATTGATACTGTTGTTGATGGTCTTGCAAGCGGAGAAATTCCACTCAGAGTTACTCACAACGACACAAAAATCAACAATGTATTATTTGACAAGGATACCGAAGAGGGTATTTGCGTTATCGACCTTGATACAGTTATGCCCGGCTCACTTTTATACGACTTTGGTGACGCACTCCGTGCAGGTGCCACAACAGGTGCAGAGGACGAAACTGACCTTTCTAAGGTTTGGTTTGATATTTATGCATTCAAAAACTTTGCAAAAGGTTTCCTTGAATATACAAACGCATCAATGACAGACAGAGAAGCTGAGCTTCTCCCGCTTTCAGCAAAACTTCTTACTTACGAATGTGGTATCAGATTTTTGACAGACTACTTAAACGGCGATACATATTTCAAAATTCACAGAGAACACCATAACTTAGACAGAGCAAGAAACCAGTTCAAGCTTGTTGAAGATATGGCAAACAAGGAATCAGAAATGATGAGCATTATCAACCAGCTCAGGAGGAAATAATGAGAGTTATAATTTGCGAAAACTACGAAGAAGTTTCAAAAGAGGCTGCAAAACTTGTGGCAGGTCTTGTAAACCTTAAGCCAGATTGTATTTTAGGCCTTGCAACAGGTTCAACACCTGTTGGTATGTATAACAACCTTATTGAGCTTTACAAAAAGGGCGAGCTTGATTTCTCACAGGTTAAAAGCTTTAACCTTGACGAGTACTACCCTATTGCAAAGTCAAATGAAAATAGCTACGACTACTTTATGAATGATGTTTTATTTGAACACATCAACATAAAAAAAGAAAATATAAACATTCCAAACGGTGAAGCAAAGGATGCTGACAAGGAATGTAAAGAATATGAAGAAAAGCTCAATGCTTCAGGCGGAGTTGACCTTCAGATTTTAGGTATCGGTGTTAACGGACACATTGGCTTTAACGAGCCTGATGAAAACTTAATTGCCGTAACCCACAAGACAGGCCTTACAGAAAGCACAATTGAAGCAAATGCAAGATTTTTTGAAAGCAAAGACCAGGTTCCTACAATGGCACTTACAATGGGTATTGCCTCAATCTTAAAATCAAAGAAAATTGTTCTTCTTGCCAACGGCAAAGCAAAGCATAATGCAGTTAAGGCACTTTTAAATGACGAAATTACAACAAGCAACCCTGCAACAATGCTTAAGGTTCACAACGATGTTGTTTTAATTTGCGATAAAGAAGCATACAATGGATAAAAAAAACTGAGTGTTTAATAACACTCAGTTTTTTTGTGAATGGAACTCCCAATGATTGTTACATCATTGGGATAA
>JAGARF010000232.1 GCA_017622395.1 Clostridia bacterium
AGATATAGAAATTTATTCACAGAAATAATGGGTGTTTCTCCAATCAACTATGTTATTGACCAAAGAATGAATGCAGCAGCTGATATGCTTACCAATACAACATTTCCTATATCTGAAATTTCGAAGAAAGTAGGCTATGAAGATTCATATTATTTCAGCCGTTTATTTAAAAACCGAGTAGGTGTTTCTCCTGTAAGATACAGAAAAGAAACCGTTAATAACATTTAGCATCCACAATCATATAAAATCCATTTTCAGAACATTAGGAAGCCCGTGAACTATCGAAAAATCAATAAATTTTTCAGTCTTAAATTCCTTTAAAACTCTTGCATTTTCAAAATCATTATGTTACTATCAAGAAAAATGAAAGGATGATAAATATGAAAAAATTAATTTCTTTACTTGTTGTGTTATGTCTTGTTTTCTCATGCATCTCAGCAATGGCAGAAGGCAAATGGACAAACGCATCAGACTGGGCAAAGCCTGAGCTTGAAAATGCAATAGAGGTTGGTGTTTACCCAATTTCTCTTGAAAACAAAGACTTAACTCAAATATCACAAGAGCAGAACAAGCAGCTTTAACCGTGAAAATTTATGAGGCGGTTACAGGAAAAATTGCAGATGCAGGTGAAAACCCATTTACAGATACAAAAGACAAAGAAATTGTAAAAGCGTTTAAGCTTGGCATTACATCAGGTACAACGGCTACAACATTTTCTCCTGATGACAACTTAACACGAGAACAAGCTGCCGCAATGCTTGCAAGAGTTTACAAAAAAATCAGAAACATAGAAGTTTTAAGTTTTGAAATGCCTGAAAAATTCGCAGACCACAGCAGTATTTCAGACTATGCAACAGAGTCTGTTTACTTTATGAACGCGCAAGGATACATAAAAGGTACCGAGGCAGGCTTTGAACCACAGGGCCTTTGCACAAGAGAACAGGCATTAGCTATCGCACAAAGAATGGCAAACAATCTTAAAGCAGAAGAAAAACCTGCACAACCTGAAAAAGAAATGTTCACAGTAGGCTTTATCGGCGGTTCTTTAACAGAAGGTGGCGGAAGCTGGATTCTTAAGGTTATAAATTATCTTAAAGAAAAAATGCCTGATAAGGAAATCAAATTTGTTAATTCAGGTATCGGTGGAACAACTTCTGAATACGGTGCAAAAAGGTACGAAAAAGACATTCTTTCATATAATCCTGACCTTGTTGTTATTGAATTTGCTGTAAATGACAGAACATTTGGAAGTCAGAACGCACTCAGACATCAGGTTTATATGGAATCTATGATTCAGCAGAGCTTAAAAGCAAAAAAAGTTCCTGCAGTTATGTTCCTTAATTCAAACCATGCGTACGAAGGCAACGACCTTGAAAATGTTGAATTCAGCAGAAAAGCAAAAGAAGAATTAGCAAAGTTCTACAAAATTCCAGCTATAGACGCTCATTCTTATGTTTATTCGCTTTATGAAGCTGACAATGGAAAAACAAGCACCAGCTACAAACAGTGGCTTGAGGAAGAAAAGAAGTATTATCCTGCAAATAATGTTCACCCATACAGTTCAGGATATGAGCTTTTTGGAGATGCCATAATAGATGCATTTGAAAAAGAGGGGCTCGACAAATTTTTGACACCTGTTCAACCGCAAACCGGAATTTTCTGCACATCAGAAAAAGCAAAGGTTATGAGCAGATATAACTATTTATATGTAACAAACCCAAGCATAAGCTATGAAGGAAAATGGTATCTTTGCAACAAAGAAAACCCAAGAGAAACTCTTACAGACGCTATAGGTGCTAAGTTCTATGACCATCCATATTACTCAGAAGGCGGAGTATATACAACTATAGCAGACTCAACAATGAGTTTTAAAACGAAAGCTGCTGAAATTTTCATCAGCTACTTATCAGGTACCGGAACAAATGATATGGTTGTTCTGGTAGATGGCAAGGAAGTTCAGACATTTGCAACAAACTCTGAATATCCTAATATGAATTATGTTACTGCAGGAATTTCCGGAGTTAGCGGAAAGACTGTTACAATCAAAGCCAAAAGCTTTGCACCACTCAGATTGTTCGCAATTATAGAAAGATTTAATCAATGAAATATAGTTTCAGAAAAATAACAAAAACAATATGTGCGACTATGTAAGGTCGCCCGTTACATAATGAGGAGGAAAAGCATAGTGAAAATGACATTTCGTTGGTACGGAAAAGATGACCCCGTAACATTAGAAAAAATAAGACAGATTCCGGGAATGAAAGGAATTGTATCTGCAATTTATGATGTTCCCGTTGGCGAGGCGTGGAGCCTTGAGAGAATCCTTGAGCTTAAAAAGGAAATTGAAGAT
Organism: Clostridia bacterium; assembly: GCA_017622395.1. Lineage (GTDB taxonomy): Bacteria > Bacillota > Clostridia > RGIG6154 > RGIG6154 > RGIG8700. The sequence continues at coordinate 2,351 of JAGARF010000232.1, forward strand.
AATGGTCTTGAGCTTTCTGTTATTGAAAGCGTTCCTGTTCACGAAGATATTAAAATGGGAACAGGCGACAGGGACAGATATATAGAAAACTACTGCACAACCATAAGAAACCTTGCAAAAGCAGGAGTTGACTGTGTTTGCTACAATTTTATGCCTGTTTTTGACTGGACTCGTTCAGACTTGGCATATGAGCTTCCTGACGGTTCAAACGCCCTTATCTTTGATGAAGAAACTGTAGCTAAAATGGACCCGCTTACAGGTGAACTTTCTCTGCCTGGTTG
>JAGARF010000233.1 GCA_017622395.1 Clostridia bacterium
AAAATCATTAAAGATGCCGAAATTTTCGGTGAGGGTTATAAACAGATAATATCTATTGCTTACAGACAGGCAATCGGTGCACACAAAGCGGTTGATGATGGGGAAGGAAACCTTTTATTCCTTTCAAAAGAATGCTATTCAAACGGATGTATTGGAACCGTTGATGTTACCTATCCGTCAATACCGCTGTTTTTAAAATATAACCCTGAATTTGTCCTTGGAATGTTAAGACCTATAATAAAATATGCAAACTCCGATGAATGGAAATTCCCTTTTGCTCCACACGATGTAGGTCAGTTCCCTATCGCAAATGGGCAGGTTTACGGATACAAAAAGGAAGAATTGCAGATGCCTGTTGAAGAATGCGGGAATATGCTCATCTGTGTCTATACTGCCTGTGAATACAAGAAAGACAAAAGCTTTTTTGAAGAAAATAAAGAGCTTTTGAAAAAGTGGGCAGACTACCTTGTAACCTATGGCTACGATCCGGGTAATCAGCTTTGCACAGACGATTTTGCAGGACATTTAAATCATAACTGTAATCTTTCTGTTAAAGCGATTGTTGCCCTTGGTGCATATTCAAAGTTGTCAGATGATGAAAGCTATATGAAAATTACAAAAGAAATGGCACAGAAATGGGAAAAAGATGCAAAAAATGCTAACGGAACAAAGCTTGTTTTTGACAATGAAGATGGCTGGAGCCTTAAATATAATATGGTTTGGGACAATATTTTAAACCTTGGTCTTTTTTCAGACGAGGTTAAGAAAAAAGAAATCGAGCTTTACAAAACAAAATTTAACAGATATGGTGTGCCTCTTGACTGCAGAGCCGATTATACAAAGCTTGATTGGCTTATGTGGACAACAAAACTTGCAGATGACAAAGAATACTTTGATAAAGTTATTGAAAGTATAGAAAATATGATGAACGAAAGCTATGACAGAGTTCCTCTGACAGACTGGTATTGTACAAAAACAGCACATTGTGAATCTTTCAGAAACAGAAGTGTAGTAGGTGGGCTGTTTATAAATACACTTTAAATATTACCATCGGATGTTTTAATATGTACCCCCTTTACTGGATAACAACAGTGAAGGGGGTTATAAATAACATAGTGCTAAAAGAAAGACAATGAAATAATACCAAGTTTTTTCAACAGATATTTTACCGCTGACCGTATCACGCAAAATACCAAAACTAAATGTATGTCTGTCTGGGTTTGCACATATTGTGTCCAAAAACAACATTTTAACATAGTCGCATATTGCATCGGGACACAATTCCTTGTTCCGTTCTTAATTTCCAGCACTTTTCAAAGCTACCAATATTGGTAAGCTCAGGAATTCGTGAATTTTTACTGTAATAGATAGCTGTATGCTGATATACGGTATTGACAGAAAAGTTAATATGATATTATAATAAGCGAAAGGAAGTGAGAGAATGACGAAAAGATTGAAAGATATTGACAAAAATTTTGAAATTGCAACTGTAGATGGTAATGAAAAGTATGATTTTTATGATATAAGAAAAGCACCTTTCAAAATTTATGGACTTTATAATCCGGAAAATGAGAAGACATTTAAACGACTTCCTGATGATATTGCAAAAAGTGTAAGCGAGGGCGTTGCAATTTTATCGAAAAACACATCCGGTGGAAGAGTTCGTTTTAAAACTAATTCAAAGAGCATAGTTGTAAAAGCCGTTATCAGTGAAATGAGTTTGATGCCTCATATGGCAATGTGCGGCAGCTCAGGATTTGACCTTTACTCAAAAGAGAAAGAAGGCTATAGATACAGAGGTTCCTGTATAACAATGTGTGGCAATGATGCAGTCGAAAAAATTAACAAAAACGGCGGATATGAAAATGTTATAGTATTGCCTGATGATGAAATGAGAGATTATACACTGAATTTCCCTTTGTATAATAATGTAGATGCAGTTTACATAGGAATAGAAAAGGGAGCAAGGCTTGAACCTGGCGATAACTACAAAGATGTTAAACCTGTGATTTACTATGGTTCGTCAATCACACAGGGCGGTTGTGCAAGTAGACCTGGTAACAGCTATGCAAATATTCTGTCAAGAAGATATGATATAGATTTTATAAATTTAGGGTTTTCAGGAAATGCAAAGGGCGAGGACGAAATAGCAGAGTATATTTCAAAGCTTGAAATGAGCTGCCTTGTTTATGCGTATGACCATAATGCACCAACTGTAGAGCATTTAAGAGATACCCATGAAAGGATGTATAGAACAATAAGAGCAAAGCATCCTGAGATACCTGTTATATTTACAAGCAGACCTAAGGTGTTTCTTAATCAAGAAGAGATTGAAAGAAAAGAAATTATAAAGACAACATACAACAATGCTAAGAACAGAGGAGAGAATGTTTACTTTGTAGACGGACAGGAAATGTTCAAGCTTTTCGGTGGTGATAGCGGAAGTGTAGACGGAACTCACCCTAATGACCTTGGTTTTATGTGTATTTCTGAGGCAGTAGGAAAAGCTTTTGAAAAAATA
>JAGARF010000234.1 GCA_017622395.1 Clostridia bacterium
AACACCTTTTGCAGTTATACTTAAGCCATTTAAATCAAATGTGTGTGTGCTGTTCTTGTACTCTACTCCGTTGTACTCGATGATTGCATCTTTTGCATCTATCTTTGTTGCTGTTGAACCAAGGCCAAGAATCTCTAATGCAGTACTGTCAGATGATGTGATGTCAAAATCATTTGCCTCACCCGTACCTGATGTGTTGATATAGAATCTTCCCTGTGCCTGGTCAAAGCTTGCAGACACTCCAAATTTAGATATCCCACTAGTGAAATCTGCTATAGTTGTCTTCTCGTCTACCACAAAATCTTTGCCTTTTATAGTAAATGTTGTACCAACTGCAATTCCTAAATCAGCAAGCTTAGTTGAATTACTGATAGCATTACTTGTAAACTCATTCTTGTATTTTAATGAATCTACACCTTTTAAGCTTGTAACTGCACCTGTAGTTTCATCTGCTTTATATGCGAGTTCACCTGATATGCCAAGTGCATCACTTGTAACTGTATAGTTTATTCCTGTCTCATTGCCATCCTCATCTGTAGAGAGTGATGTGTTTTCAAAAACAATCTGTCCGTCAACAACACTTGCTTTAAGACCCTCAAAGCCTGCTGTCTCAGAAAGTTTTTTGTTGAGCTCTGAAATATTGGCAACACCGTTTTCTCCATCGCCACCTAATTCAAAGGTAAGGTCGCCCAATGCATTTCCATTGCCAATAGTAATAGTCTGACCCTTAAAGCCTAAGCTATTACCAAGTGCATCTGTCATATCTTCAAAATTAGTAGTTGCCCCTGCTGTTAAAAATGAAGAAAATGTTTTTCCTGCATTCTTAATGTTAGCACCTGTGAGATATGCCGAAGATGCAAGCTGTTTAACAGACACACTATGTGTTCCGTTTGTAGCACCTGATTTGGCAGTAACAGAAACCTTAGACTCATCGCTTGCGGAAGCCTTTCTTGATTTGTATGAGCCATTTGTTTTTAATGCTGACAACTCATTCTTATAGAAATCAAGAATTTTAGTGTTAAGCCCCTGCCAAGCTTCCTTCTTCCACTCGAGAAGCTGTTTTTCTTTTCTTACTTCATCTACTTTTACAGAACTGGCTTTAACCAATTCCTGAACCATGCCCTCTGTATCCATACCAGATACGAGACCTGTCATTCTAATACCTGCCATAAAAATGCTCCCTTCTTAACCGACTGCCCAAAGCAGTTCTTCCATGTTATTAAACAAATGCGTTCGCTTCCTTGCTCCTGCCAACTGTTCAAGCTTATCTTCTTTCATCTACCATGAGACCTGCAAGCTCCCATGCTTTAGCTATCATATCAAGAGTTTTCTCTGGTGGAATCTCCTTTATAACCTCATCTGTATCTTTATCGATAACTGTTATGGAAATTCTGTTTGTCTCCTCATGATATTTAAAGCTACATCTTGTGCTTCTAATCTGTTTGTTAAGATCTTCTACCGCAGACTTAACCTTCTCAGGAGATACCTCTTTGTCTTTCATAACTTCTTCTCTGTCTCAGAGAGAAGACAGAGAAG
>JAGARF010000235.1 GCA_017622395.1 Clostridia bacterium
CAGAAAAGCAGGCAATAATTTCAGCAAAAAGCAAAAATACAGACGGTATTATCATATCCCCCACACAAAAATCTTACGATAACATAGATTTTCTTGAACGGCTTGAAATTCCATTTGTTCTTCTTGGCAGAAGATTTAATGGGAAAGAGAACAACTATGTTATCTGCAATGACGAAAACAGCGGCTATCTTGCAGGTAAATATCTTTTAGAAAAGGGACACAAGGACATTATCTTTTTAAATGCACCCCTTTGCATTTCAAGTGCAAAGGAAAGACTTTCAGGTGTAAAAAAAGCATTTAAGGAAAAAGGAAACACATTTAATAATGTCTTTGAGCTTGCTCCTGCCGATAACTACGATAAAATGCAGGAAATTCTTTCTGCACAAAAAGGTTATACTGCACTTATCTGTTTTTCTGACCTTTTTGCAATGCAGGCAATTTCAATCTTAAAGGAAATGGGTAAAAAAGTGCCTGAAGATGTTTCGGTTATCGGTTTTGATGATATTTTATCAAGATTTAAGTTTCCTTTAGGGCTTACCTCCCTTTCTTCAAAAAAATCAACTATGGCAAAAGAAACTGTAAATATACTTATAGACATCTTAGAAAACAACAACTCAGCCAAAGTCAAAAAAATCCTTGAAACTAAAATAATAGAGCGAAAAACTGTTCAGTCTATTGACTAAACAGTTTTCTTTTGATATAATTACATTAACGATAATGTAAGGAGTGGTAATATGTCAAAAGCATTACTTGATTACATACTTAAAAAAGAACATCACAAGTTCAGAATTAATGCTCCTGAGTTTGCTGAAGAATACAAAGAAAAAGGTCTTTCCCCTATTGAGAGAATGACCGACAGATTTGAAAAACTTTGCAGTCTGGAAACACCTCATTTTCTTCCTGAAGAAAAAATCTGTTTTGTAAGAACGATTAAAAACATTCCCGATTGCTTCACAGAAGACGAATGGGCAGAACTTAAGGACAAATACTTCATTCATGAGCTTGGTTATCTTTCAAACCTTTCTCCTGACTATGAAGATATTATTAAATGCGGTCTTCTTGCAAAAAGGGAAACTGCAAACGAATATCAGAAACGCTCAATTGATGCTATTTTAGGTCTTGTTAACAGATATAAAGAAGAAGCAATCAAAGAGGGCAAACCCGAAATTGCAAGAGTTTTAGAAAGAGTTCCTGCTTACGGTGCAACAAGCTTTATCGAAGCACTTCAGTCTTTCAGAATTGTTCATTTTGCTTTATGGCTTGAAGGAAACTACCATAACACAGTAGGCAGACTTGATAAATATATGTATCCATATTTAAAGGCTGATATGGAAAAAGGTCTTTATACAGAAGAAACCGCACTTGCACTTGTTGAGGACTTTTTCCTTTCATTTAACAAAGACTCCGACCTTTATGTTGGCGTTCAGCAAGGCGACAACGGTCAAAGCTTAATGCTTGGCGGTATTGACAAGGACGGAAACGAAGTGTTTAATCTTCTTTCAAAGCTTTGCCTTCAGGCGAGCAAAAATCTTCTCTTAATTGACCCTAAAATCAATTTAAGAGTTAATAAAAACACACCTGTTGAAACCTATGTTTTAGGAAGTGAGCTTACAAAAGCAGGTCTTGGTTTCCCTCAGTACTCAAATGATGATGTAGTTATTGACGGACTTGTTAAACTTGGCTATGACAGAGAAGATGCCTGCGAATATGTAACAGCTGCCTGCTGGGAATTTATTGTTCCAAAGGTTGGTGCAGATGTGGCAAACATCGGTGCATTAAACTTTCCAAAGGTAGTTGATAATGCTCTTCACAAGCATCTTTTAACATCAGAAACTTATGACGACTTTGCAAAAGAGGTAAAAAAAGAAATTAATGCAGAATGTGATATAATCTGCGGTAATTTAAAGGATTTATGGTTTGTTCCGTCACCTTTTATGTCAGTTATGTGCAATAACGACACTATATGGAACGGCGGTAAGTACAACAACTTCGGTATTCACGGAACAGGCGTTGCAACAGGTGCAGACTCTCTTGCCGTAATCAAAAAATATGTATTTGAAGAAAAGAGTATTTCTAAAGAGGAGCTTCTTGATGCAGTTGATACAAACTTTGAAAATGCACCTGAGCTTTTACACAAGCTAAGATATGAAGCACCAAAAATGGGTAATAACATTGACTTTGTTGATGATATTGCAGTTTGGCTTTTAGATACATTTTCCGATGCCTTAAAGGGCAGAAAGAACTGCAGAGGCGGAATATACAGAGCAGGAACAGGGTCAGCTATGTTCTACCTGTGGCACGCAAACGAAATCGGTGCATCTCCTGACGGCAGACTTAAAAAAGAGCCTTTCGGCACTAACTTTTCTGCAAGTATTTTTGCAGATATCAAAGGTCCTCTTTCAGTTATTAAATCATTCTCAAAGCCTCACTTTGAAAATGCAATAAACGGCGGTCCTTTAACACTTGAATTCCACAATTCAATGTTTAAAGACGAAGACAGTGTTGAAAAGGTTGCTATGCTCGTTAAGTCCTTTGTTGAGCTTGGGGGGCATCAGCTTCAGCTTAACGCCGTTAACCTTGAAACCTTAAAGGATGCACAGGCACACCCTGAAAAATATCAACAATTAGTTGTAAGAATATGGGGCTGGAGTGCGTACTTTGTTGAGCTTGACAAGGAATATCAGGACCATGTTATGTTAAGACAGGAATATACATTATGACAGGTACAGTTTTTGATATAAAAGAATTTTCCCTTCACGACGGACCCGGTGGCAGAGTTACGGTTTTTCTTAAGGGTTGCCCCTTAAGATGCAAATGGTGTCACAATCCCGAAGGACTAAAAAAAGAAAGCCAGCTTTTAGTTAAGACCGCACAATGCACAAACTGCGGTCTTTGCAAAAAAGGCTGTCACCATCTTGAGTGTCAGCCTTTCGGAAGATGCATAAAAGTATGCCCAAAAAATTTAGTCCGCATCTGCGGAACTGAATACGAGGCAAAAGACCTTGCAAACAAAATTCTTGAATATTCTGACTTTTTTGAATTAAACAATGGCGGTGTTACCTTTTCAGGGGGTGAGCCGCTTCTTCAGCACGAATTTGTCAAAGAGGTTTGCTCACACCTTGAAAATGTTCACAAGGCAATACAGACAAGCGGTTATGCAGATGAAGAAGTCTTTAAAAGCACAATCAAATGCTTTGACTATGTTATGATGGATATTAAAATAGCAGACAGAGAAAAACACAGAGAATTCACAGGTGTTTACAACGATGTTATTTTAAAGAATTTTCAATTTCTTAAAAACAGCGGTATCCCCTATATTATAAGAGTTCCGCTTATACCTGATATTACAGATACCGAGGAAAATCTGAAAGGTATCTCAAAAATTGTGGGCACTTCGCCTGTTGAGCTGTTATCCTACAATCAGATGGCAGGAGCAAAATACGAAAGCGTTGGTATGCAATATTCCCTTACCAATGACAAAAACAAAGAGCCTGATTTAAGCATTTTCAAAAACGCAATACTTTCAAAATAGAACCAAGGTTTTGCCTCTCGGCAAAACCTTGGTTAATTTAATATGATAAATGAACCGATATCCAGCTCCGCCAAGTACGGATATTTTTCAACCTCTTCTTGCCACAACATCTCCATAAATAAATGCTTTTTATACTGTTCTTTCGTTTTCACGGGAGGTTTGGTAAGAGGGTTATATTTCTTGCTGTTTAATTTCATAGATTTTCTCCAATTAAAAAAGTGCGTTCAAAAGAGAACGCACCGAAAAAGTGTTTCTCCTTTGTTGCTACACAAATAAAATCACTCAAAACGGATTATTAATAGAGAAAACACCTTTTACCAAGGTATATTCTCCGTTTCAAGCAATTCTATTCATTTGTGTAGCATACCCATTATAACACAGCATAAAAATATTTGCAAGAAAAAGAAAAGAGGCTGTTTAAAACTAAGTTTTAAACAGCCTCCTGTTACAAGGGAATAGGACAAATGCTCCCTACTTAAATATGTCCGGATGATTGTTTTTATATGTTTCAAAGATTTTTTCGATTATGTCAAGCTCGTAGACGATTTCAAACATTTCCTCGTCATACTCGTCTGTGCCTAAGTATTTAACGATTACATATTCGTTTATACCCTTTGTTAATGGATATAAAACTGCGTAGCTGTCTAAGCCGTCTTCTATAATATCCACTATTTCAAATTTGATTTCAGATCCGTCTTCATCCTGAAGGATTAAGAGGTTTTCATCGCTTACTCTTTTACTCATATAACTTTCCTTTATTTTTCAATTTCAGCAAGAGAAATTGTTCTTGTATGCTGAGTGTGGAACCATTCCTTGTTGTTCTTTTTAAAAATACCAACAACTGAAATCGGGAACCATGTGAATGAATAGAAGTAATAAGGAATATATCCTTTAATTACTTTCCAATTAAGTCTGCCTTCAAACAAAAGTGTGCAAGGTACAAAGAGTAACTGACAGATAACAATTGTGTTCCATACAAATGCAGGAATTACATCTGCAAATTCAAAGAACATATCAGGCATAAATGTCTGTGTAAAGCTCATAAGTGTGATGTAGAAAAGTGCAATAAGTCTTACAGGCTGGAAAAGGTAAAAAGCACAGTCGATTGGAATAATATTGTGTTCCTTAATACCTTTTTTAATAAGCTTTCCGAAAAATCTTGAAAGCACATCTGCATGACCCTGCATCCATCTTACTCTCTGCTTGTATGACTGTGAGAATGTAAGAGGCTTTTCGTCATAAACAATGGCATCGTGTGCCCAGCCAACCTTGATGTTGTTTAATGTAAGCTTCATTGTGAATTCCATATCCTCTGCAAGACAGGTTGCACCCCAACCGATATCCTTTAACACTTCGGTTGATACAGCAAAGCCTGTTCCGCAAAGCTGACAGCACATACCAAGTGTATATCTTGCATATTGGAATGTTCTGTTTATGCTCCAGAATGAAATTGCATATGAAAGTGAAATCCATGAATCGTATGGATTTTTTGTGTCAATATAGCCCTGAACTGCCTTATAGCCTTTATTGAACTGTTTGTTCATCTGATTTAAGTATTCAGGATGAACGATATTGTCTGCATCAAACACGCTGATTGCATCATAGTCCATTTCATAGATTTTTTCAAACATCCAGTCAAGTGCATAGCCCTTGCCCTTAAGCTCGTCATTAAATCTTTCATAAACCTGTGCACCGTGCTGTCTTGCGATTTCTGCGGTATTGTCTGTGCAGTTGTCTGCAATAACGAAAATACCGTAGCTTTCTTCAGGGTAATTTATGTTTTTCATAGAGTCTACTAAATTGCCGATTACCACTTCTTCATTATGAGCGGATACAACAAGGGCAAACTTATGAGTTTTGTTTGTTGTATTTGTTGCTTTAGGCTCTTTTCTGAACAAACAGCCTACTAAGGAAATAACAGTATAATAGCAGCCGATTACAAGCATTGCTACCTGGATTACTACACTTATAAAATATAAGAATCCTTCCATTTTTACACCTCTTAAATTATTTTAATTTTTTTGCAACCAATTAATAATACTACATAATTTTTAAAAAAGCAAGCTTTTTTTTATTTTTTCCATTTTTTCTTTACAAAAACAGGTATTTATAGTAAATTATAAGTAGTAAAACTTATGAAAGTGTGAAAAAATTTATGAAAAGTAAAACAATGTATATATGCTCCGCCTGCGGATATCAGTCTCCAAAATGGTCAGGAAAGTGTCCTGATTGCGGAGAATGGAACTCTCTTGTTGAAGAGGTTGTTGCAGAAATAAAACCCTCAAAGGCTCAAAAATCAGGAATTACCTTTCCCGACCCTGTTTCAATTAACGACATATCCGTCAATACAGAAATAAGATTTAAAAGTGGAATAAGTGAGCTTGACAGAGTTTTGGGCGGTGGAATTGTTGAAGGCTCTCTTGTTCTGGTGGGCGGTGAGCCGGGAATAGGTAAATCCACATTGCTTCTGCAGATTTGCAAATTTGCAAAAGATGATATTTTATATATTTCAGGCGAAGAATCCTCATCCCAGATTAAGCTCCGTGCAAAAAGGCTTGAGGTTTCAAACGAAAAGCTTTCTCTGTTATGCACAACAAATCTTGAAAGTGTTGTAAATGCCATTGAAAAAAACAAACCTAAAATTGCAATTGTCGACTCTGTGCAGACTATTTCATCAGCAGAGCTTTCTTCTGCACCCGGAACTGTAAGCCAGATAAGAGAGGTTACTCTTGCTCTTATGCAGGTTGCCAAAAACAACGGCACAACTGTTTTTATAGTAGGTCATGTAACAAAAGAAGGCTCTATTGCAGGGCCGAGAGTTTTAGAGCATATGGTTGACTGTGTTTTATACTTTGAAGGCGAAAAACAAACAAACTTCAGAATTTTAAGAGCTGTCAAAAACAGATTTGGTTCAACCAATGAGCTTGGAATATTTGAAATGCACGATACAGGTCTTGCAGAGGTTTTAAACCCCTCTTTAACACTTCTTGAAAATCACCAGATGTTAAGCTCAGGTTGCTGTATAACCTGCACCGTTGAAGGAACAAGACCTATTCTTGCAGAGGTTCAGTCACTTGTTTCTCCGACCTTTTTCCCCATGCCGAGAAGAACAGCCTCAGGTCTTGACTATAACAAGGTTATGCTTCTTCTTGCAGTTCTTGAAAAAAGAGTTAAGTTAAACCTTGGTGTCAACGATATTTATGTAAACATTGCAGGGGGAATGAGAATTTTTGAACCATCATCAGACCTTGCTGTTATTCTTGCTGTTTATTCAGGTCTTAAAGATATAATAATCGACCCCAAAACAATAGCAATAGGTGAAGTAGGACTTTCAGGCGAGGTTCGTGCCGTCTCCTCTGTAGAGCTAAGAATTAACGAAGCAAGAAAGATGGGTTTTGAAAAGATCATAATCCCCTACGGCAATTTTATCCATCTTAAAGACAAAACAGGAGTTTTTGGAGTAAAATCCATAGCAGATGCTATAAATTTGATATAAAATATTTTGACAATTTTCTTATTTTATGATATAATTAACCCATAATATGTCAGTTTTAAACAAGGAAGTGAGTTTATTGTACAAGGTCGGAGAAAAAATTGTTTACCCTATGCATGGTGCCGGAATTATTACTTCTTTTGAAGAAAAGGAAGTCCTGGGCAGTATGCAGAAATATTATGTTCTCGAAATTTCCGGCATTGATGCAACTCATCTTGTCCCTGTTGCAACAGCAGATGCAATCGGTGTCCGTCCTGTTATAAAAAAAGATGCTGTTGACAAGATATACAAGCTTCTTTCCAATTACAAAGAAGAAGACACTTCAAATTGGAACAAAAGATACCGTGAAAATTTAAGAAAAATGAAAACAGGTGTTTTAGAGGAGGTTGCAAAGGTTGTTTCTTCCCTTTCTGTAAGAGAAACTGAGAAACCTCTTTCCACCAGCGAAAAAAAGATGCTTAACAACGCAACAAACATTTTAGTCAGCGAGCTTTCTCTTGCAACTGATGAAACTGACGAAAAAATACATAATAAAATTAAAGAATTACTGTCATTGTAAAACAAAACTCAAATTAAATAAAATCTTGGTATATTAAAGCAACCCAAACCCGTAGCATATTTTCTATATGTAAGTGGTTTGGGTTGCTTTAAAGTACCCATATGCTTAAGCATATGGGTACGGTAGAACTGATTTTATTTAATTTTGATTGCCTCTTTTGCTTTTTGTGCTATATATTCAGGTGTGATGTTATAAAGTTCAAAAAGTTCAGCAGGCTTTCCCGATGTTCCGAACTTATCCTGAACACCAACTTTGAGTACAGGCACAGGTTTTTCTTCACATACTACCTCTGCTACTGCACTTCCAAGTCCGCCGTAAACATTATGTTCTTCAACAGTTACAATTGCCCCTGTTTCTTTAGCTGCCTTAACAATAATATCTTTATCAATTGGCTTGATTGTATGAATATCAACAACTCTTGCAGATATTCCTTCTGCTTTAAGAATTTCAGCAGCTTTAAGTGCAAATTCAAGTACAATACCTGTTGCAACGATTGTAACATCGTTTCCGTCTTTGATTTCAACACCCTTACCGATTTCAAATTTAAAATCTTCATTATGGATATTTTCTGTTGCAAGTCTGCAAAATCTCAAGTATACAGGTCCGTTATGCTCAAGTGCCGCTTTAACTGCCTGTTTTGCCTCAATTGCATCACAAGGGTTAATAACAACCATACCTGGGATTGTTCTCATTAAGCTTATATCTTCAATACACTGATGGGTTGCACCGTCTTCACCAACAGAAATACCGCCGTGAGTACCAACAACCTTAACATTCAACTTAGGATAACAAACTGAGTTTCTTACCTGTTCAAATGCTCTGCCTGATGAAAACATTGCAAATGATGCAGCAAACACAGGAATACCGCAGGTTGCAATACCTGCCGCAGTTGAAATCATATTTCCCTCTGC
>JAGARF010000236.1 GCA_017622395.1 Clostridia bacterium
CATTTGCCTGGTGTTTCTTTGTAAAGTTTTTAGTCTTCGAGCTGTGAGCCGTATTCTTTAATCACCGCCTCAACCACATTCTGCGGTGCTTCTTCGTATCTTACAAATTCCTGTGTAAATCTGCCTCTTGCCTGAGTCATTGAACGAAGGTCTGTTGCATAGCCTGCCATTTCTGCTGCAGGAACTTCTGCAGAAACCTTCTGCATACCGTCACCAAGAGGAAGCATACCCATAATTCTGCCTCTTCTCTTGTTGATATCGCCGATAACATCACCCATATAGAAATCAGGGATTGTTACTTCAACTGTATTAACAGGCTCTAAAAGTACAGGACTTGCCTGTGGTAAACCTGTCTTAAATGCAAGGTTTGCAGCCATCTTAAATGCCATTTCAGAGGAGTCTACAGGGTGGTATGAGCCGTCTAAAAGTGTTGCTTTAAGGTTAACAACAGGGAAGCCTGCAAGAACACCCTTTAAGCAGGATTCTTTAAGACCCTTTTCAACTGCAGGGAAGTAGTTTTTAGGAACACTTCCGCCAAAGATTTTTTCTTCAAAGATAAGCTCATTTGTTTCAACCGGTTCAAAGGCAATTTTAACATGACCGTACTGACCGTGTCCGCCTGACTGTTTCTTGTGCTTACCTTCAACCTCAACTCTCTTTCTGATTGCTTCTCTGTATGCAATCTTAGGAGCTTTTAATGTAACACCAACCTTGAATTTTTCAAGGAGCTTGTTAACAATAACATCAAGGTGTGTATCACCCATACCGCTGATTAAGGTTTCTTTTGTTTCGTTGTTTGTTTCAAATCTGATTGTCTTGTCTTCTTCTCTTATTTTTGCGATACCCTGGCTGATTTTTTCTTCATCGCCCTTTTCCTTAGGCATAATTGCCATTGTAAGGCAAGGCTCAGGATATACGATAGGGTCAATTATAATTTTTCTTACAGGGTCGCAAAGAGTATCACCTGTCTTAGTGTCTGAAAGCTTTGGAATTGCACAGATATCACCTGCAACAACCTTAGCTGTTTCAACCTGCTTTTTACCCTTCATATAATAAAGCTTACTGATTTTTTCTGTAGTAGCTGTTCTTGAATTGTAAACAGACATATCGTTTTTAAGAACGCCTGAGTATACCTTAACAAATGAAAGCTTACCAACAAATGGGTCGGCGATTGTCTTAAATACAAGAGCACTGAGAGGTCTTTCTTCTCTGTAATGAACTTCAACAAGGTCGTCCTCGTTATCTGCATATCTTGCAAACTCGATAGCTGTTTCATTTGGAGCAGGAAGATAATCGTTAACAGCATCCAAAAGCTTTCTTATGCTCTGTGTAACAAAGGCAGAACCGCAAAGAACAGGAGTAATATCAAGGCTTGCAATACCTGCCTTTAAGGCAACCTGAATTTCTTCTTCCGTAAATTCTTCGCCTGCAAAGAATTTTTCCATAAGCTCCTCGCTTGTTTCAGCGATAGACTCAAGTATCATCTGTCTTGCAGGAAGTGCAACATCAAGCATATCATCGGGAACAGGAATATCCTCGATTTTTCCGTCAACAAACTTTCTTGCTTCCATTTTAATTACATTTATGTAACCGATAAATTTTTCATTTTCAATCATAGGTACATAGAAAGGAGCAATAGATGCACCGAAAGCCTGTCTTAAGCCGTCAAGAGTTTTTTTCCAATCAGCCTTATCATCATCCATTTTGGTAACGAAAAGGATTTTAGGAATTTTTCTTTCTTCTGCATACTTCCACGCAAGCTCTGTACCAACCTTAACACCTGATTTGGCAGAAACAGTAATAATAGCACTGCCCGATACTCTTACAGCCTCTTTAACCTGACCTTCAAAATCGAAAAATCCCGGTGTATCAAGAACATTTATCTTATTATTTTTCCATTCAACAGGCTCAACTGTTGTGTAAATAGAAATTTTTCTCTTTATTTCTTCGTTATCATAATCGGAAACAGTATTTCCGTCAGCAACTTTACCTAATCTATCAGAACCCTGACCAATGTATAGCATCGCTTCTGTCAAAGAAGTCTTACCTGAACCGCTGTGTCCCAGCACACAAAGGTTTCTGATATTTTTTGTTCCATAGTCATTCATTATAATTCATCCTCCTATCTTATACAGAAAAATCCGTATACAGTAAGATTTCTGTGCATATCGCCTATTTCCTTTATATTTTTTTCGTCACTTTGCACAAATTTATTGTATATATTTTGTAAAACAAAAACACATATTGACATTTGCAACAGGAAGTGTTATGATTTATACGAATTAAATAATAAACCTATAGAGAGTATGTGAGGGACAAGCCCTGTGACCATACACCAACCTGCAATTGTGCAAGGTGGTAAAGCTTGACTGATAGGTAAATATGTGTTTCCTGTCAGTAACGATGGGATTTTTTTATGCTCTTTTCTGGTTTATAAGAAAGGAGTGCAAATAATATGATAAAATTTGCATTGCTGCTTTCTAAAGGCGACGAGGAAACAGTATTAGAAACATTTGAAACAAAAGAAGAAGCGATTAAAAGAGGTAATGAACTTCATTCTCAGTACACTTCTGATCAGGGGCTTCTTAATTGTGTGGCAACGGAAATTGACGAAAACAATAAAATGACAAACCCAAACAGACAGAGATGTTTTCGTGCTTGGTTATAAAAATAAGACAGCCGTGGCTGTCTTATTTTTTGTATAAATTTGTTTTTACCTCTACGATATTATAGGACATTTGTTCTTTAATATAATAGTCCGAATGTTCAACAATAAAGGTTTCGGGTATGTATACATCATATTTTGTATCATATTTTAAACCCAGGATTTCATACCCATCTTCATATTGTTTATACAACAGATATTTAGACATAATACTAGTTTTGTAAACTTTTGCATAATCAAAATCAACGATTATCTTTGCGGATATAACATTATCGAAATTAAGAAAATGCACTAATCTTTCTTCTATTTGTTTGTAAAAAACACTTTTCTGTATATGAGAATGTGTAATTTTTTCTTTTTGTATTCTTTTAAAAATATTTGTAGTGTTGTTGTTTTTTATTCTTGTGTCTAATTGTTTTATATCTTTTAAGTAGTGAAGTCCTGCCAAATGATAAAAATGACTTTCAGCAAATCTTACCTTTACAGAATAATTACAATCAGTAATAAATGTATACTCATAGCCTACATAGTTTTTGTATATATCTGAACAATTCTTAAGCAAATCCATATAAAATCTCCAATATAAGTTAAAACGCCTCTTTGTTAAGAGGCGTCAACTTTCTTACGATGCTTTTGTTTCTCGGGATAAATCCCTATTCAGGAGTAGTAAGCATTAACTACTAATAGAGCCTCAATAGTCACTACCTGACAAAGCGAACTATCTCTCAGGCTAATAATAGTATATCCTATATTTGCAGAAAATGCAACTATTTTTTGAAAAATGTAGAATCATTTTATGAAATGAACTTCGTTCTTGAAATGACAAAGCTTTGCTTTGTCTTGAAATGTGCTTCGCACTTGAAATAAAATGCACTTCATAATGAAGTGCATTTTATGTTTTAACATTTCAATCGCCAAGGGCGAATTTCATTTGCCTTCGGCAAATTTCATTGAAATAATTGCTCCGCAATTATTTCTTGAATGATTCTTCGATTGCAACTGCGATTGCAACTGTCATACCAACCATTGGGTTGTTACCTGCACCGATTAAGCCCATCATTTCAACATGGGCAGGAACTGATGAAGAACCTGCAAACTGAGCATCAGAGTGCATTCTTCCCATTGTATCTGTCATACCGTATGAAGCAGGACCTGCAGCCATATTGTCAGGGTGGAGTGTTCTTCCTGTACCGCCGCCTGATGCAACTGAGAAGTATTTCTTACCCTGCTCGATACATTCTTTCTTGTATGTACCTGCAACAGGATGCTGGAATCTTGTTGGGTTTGTTGAGTTACCTGTGATAGAAACATCAACACCCTCGTGATGCATAATTGCAACACCTTCACGAACATCGTCTGCACCGTAGCAACGAACCTTTGCTCTTTCGCCGTTTGAATAAGCGATTTCTTCAACGATTTCAAGCTTGCCTGTGTAGTAGTCAAACTTTGTCTGAACATATGTAAAGCCGTTAATTCTTGAGATAATCTTAGCAGCATCTTTACCAAGACCGTTAAGGATAACTCTTAAATCTTCTTTTCTTGCTTTGTTAGCAGATCTTGCAAGACCGATAGCACCTTCTGCAGCAGCAAAAGATTCGTGACCTGCCAAGAATGCGAAACACTTTGTTTCTTCTCTTAAAAGCATAGCGCCAAGGTTACCGTGACCGATACCAACTTTTCTGTCGTCTGCAACTGAGCCTGGGATACAGAATGCCTGAAGACCAAGTCCGATTTTTTCAGCAGCGTCTGCAGCCTTTGTGCAGTTTTCTTTGATAGCAATCGCTGCGCCTACTGTGTAAGCCCAGCCTGCGTTTTCAAAGCAGATTGGCTGAATGCTCTTTGTAATACCATATGCATCAACGCCTGCATCGTCACAAATTTTCTTTGCTTCTTCGATTGAAGAAATGCCGTGCTTTGCAAGTTCTGCGTTGATTTGATCTATTCTTCTTTCATAACTTTCAAATAATGCCATTATTTTCTACCTCCTTTTTAGATTATTCGTGTCTTGGGTCGATAAGCTTTGCAGCATCATCAACTCTGCCGTACTGACCGCTTGCTTTTTCTAAAGCTTCGTTAGCATCCATGCCTTTTGCGATCATTTCCATCATTTTGCCGAGGTGAACAAATTTATAACCGATAATCTGGCCATTTTCGTCAACAGCATTCTTTGTTATGTAACCTTCTGCAAGTTCAAGGTATCTTGGACCTTTAGCAAGAGTTGCATAGGTTGTACCAACCTGTGATCTTAAGCCCTTACCTAAGTCTTCAAGACCTGCACCGATTGGGAGACCGTCTTCTGAGAAAGCAGTCTGTGTACGGCCGTACACAATCTGAAGGAATAATTCTCTCATAGCTGTGTTGATAGCATCACAAACAAGGTCTGTGTTTAATGCTTCTAAAATTGTTTTTCCAACTAAGATTTCAGATGCCATAGCAGCTGAATGTGTCATACCGCTGCAGCCAACTGTTTCAACTAATGCTTCCTGGATAACGCCTTCTTTAACATTTAATGTGAGCTTACATGTACCCTGCTGAGGAGCACACCAGCCAATACCATGAGTGAGACCTGAAATATCTTTGATTTCTTTAGCCTGAACCCATTTACCTTCCTGCGGAATTGGAGCAGGACCGTGATATGTGCCTTTAGCTAAAGGACA
>JAGARF010000029.1 GCA_017622395.1 Clostridia bacterium
ATTGATGCACTTTCAAACTACATCACAGCTCTTGGCTATGACAACGAAAACCCATCAGACCTTTATAAAAAATATTGGCCTGCTGATGTTCATATTATAGGAAAAGACATTTTAAGATTTCATACAATTTATTGGCCTATTATGCTTATGGCATTAAATCAGCCTCTCCCAAAGCAGGTGTTCGGTCACCCATGGCTTTTGTTTGGCAACGATAAAATGTCTAAATCAAAGGGCAATGTTATTTATGCAGATGATTTGGTTAAGCTTTTCGGTGTTGATGCGGTAAGATATTATCTCTTGTCCGAAATGCCGTACGGCAATGACGGAAGCATCACATATGAATCTATCATTGCTAAATATAACGCGGACCTTGCAAATGTACTTGGTAATCTTTTAAACAGAACTGTTTCAATGGCAAACAAATATTTCGGCGGTGTTCTTGAAAACAAAAAGACCTGCGGTGAAACAGATGCAGACTTAATTTCCGTTGCTGAAGAAACAGTTAAAACAGTTAAAGCTAAAATGGACGAGTTCAGAACATCTGAGGCACTTGATGCAATTATAAATCTCCTAAAGAGATGCAACAAATACATTGACGAAACCGCTCCATGGGTGCTTGCAAAGAACGAAAGCTTAAAAGACAGACTTTCAACTGTCCTTTACAACCTTTGCGAGGGCTTAAGAATTTCTGCGGTACTTTTAACACCATTTATGCCTGAAACTGCAGAAAACATCTTAAAGCAGATTAACTGTGATGTTAATTCTTATGAAAGCATTGAAAAATTCGGCGGTTATGTATCAGGAACACAGGTAGGAACTGCAACACCTCTCTTTGCAAGAATTGACGAGGCTGCAAAAATGGCAGAAATCGAAGAAATGAACAAAGAAGAAGAAAACTATGAGCCTTTAAAAGAGGAAATTTCTTTTGATGAATTTGAAAAGGCTGATTTCAGAGTTGCAAAGGTTATTTCCTGTGAAGAAGTTAAAAAGAGCGAAAAGCTTCTTAAATTTGAGCTTGACCTTGGCTTTGAAACAAGAACAATACTCTCTGGTATCAAGCATTGGTATAAACCGGGTGATATGGTTGGCAAAAACCTTATTATTATTGCAAACCTGAAGCCAAGAAAAATTATGGGAATTGAATCAAAGGGTATGATTTTATCTGCCTTTGAAGGTGATAATTTAACTGCCCTTACAACAATCGGCGATATTAAGCCCGGAAGTGTGGTAGGCTGATGTTATTTGATACCCACGCACACTACGATGACGAAAAATTTGAATACGACCGTTTTCAGGTGATGGAAAATCTGCCTGAAAACGGTATTGCTTATGCGGTCAATATAGGCACAAACCTTGAAAGCTCAAAGCTTTCTGTTGAATATGCAGAAAAATTTGACCATATTTATGCAACAGTAGGTTTTCACCCCGAATTTGCAGACAAGCTTGACCTTGATGCACTAAGAGAACTTGCTAAGCATAAAAAGGTTGTGGCTATAGGTGAAATCGGTCTTGATTATTATTGGGAGGACAATCCTGCAAAAGAAATTCAGATTGACGCTTTTAAAAAGCAGATGGATTTGGCAAAAGAGCTTGACCTTCCTGTATCAATTCACAACAGAGATGCAACAGGCGACATTACCTCGGTTCTTCTTGAAAAAGACCATAACAAGGTTATAATACATTGTTGCTCCGTAAGCCTTGAGACTGCAAAAATATTTGTGAAAAAGGGATATTATATATCCTTTGCAGGCCCTGTTTCTTTTAAAAATGCAGGAAAATTAAAAGAGGTTGCCGCCTTTGTTCCTGATGATTTACTTTTAATAGAAACAGACGCACCATACCTTACACCTCACCCTTTCAGAGGGCAAAGAAATGACTCAACAAAGGTTTTGTATACGGCACAGGCTTTGGCTGAAATAAGAGGTGTATCTTTAGAGGAAATAGAAAAAATCACTTTTGAAAACGCAAAAAGGATATATAATATATGAAAGAACTTTTTAAACTCTTTTTGATATTTGCAAAAATCGGCTCCTTTACCTTTGGCGGAGGCTATGCTATGCTTCCTATGATACAAAGGGAAATAGTTGACAAAAACGGATATGCAACAGAAGATGAAGTCCTTGACTATTATGCAATCGGTCAGCTTACTCCGGGAGTCATTGCGGTTAATGTTGCAACCTTTATCGGTATGAAAAGAAAAGGGCTCCTTGGTGCGGCTTTTGCAACTGCAGGCGTAGTTTTCCCAAGTGTGGTTATTATAACCGTCATTGCACTTATCTTAAGAAATTTTATGGATATTGCCTGGGTGCAGTATGCTTTTTCGGGCATAAGAATTGCAGTTATTGCTTTAATCGCAAAAACCATTATTACAGTTACAAAAAAAGGTGTTGTTGATAAATTTACAGGGATTTTGTTTGCTCTTTCAATAATACTTGCCCTGCTGTTTGACCTTTCCTCGGTTATAGTTATTTTAATTTGTGCAATATCTGCACTTTGCTACAAAGCCATAAAGGAGGGAAAATAATGCACACACTTTTTGTTATGTTTCTCGAATTCTTTAAAACGGGACTTTTTGCAGTAGGCGGAGGTCTTGCAACCATTCCCTTTTTAATGGATATGTCTGATAAATACGGCTGGTTTTCACAAAGCGAGCTTGCAAATATGATTGCAGTTGCAGAGTCAACTCCCGGACCTATCGGTGTTAATACTGCAACCTATGCAGGGGTTACAACCTACGGAATAGCGGGAGGCATTGTTGCAACACTCGGTCTTGTTCTTCCCTCATATATTGTTATTGTTGCAATTTCAAAAATACTCGAAAAATTCAGAGAAAACAAAATAACGCAAAACCTTTTTTACGGTCTTCGCCCTGCAGTTGCAGGTCTTATATCCGTTGCGGCATTTGCACTTTTAAAAACAACAGTTTTTCCGAACCTTGTTTTAAACATAAAAGCACTTGTTATGCTTCTTGTATTTACACTCCTTGTGCTTTCTTATAAAAAACTCAGTCCTATTGCAGTAATAGCATTAGGTGCAATAGTGGGAATAATTTTCAAGATTTAAGGTGATTTTATGAAACACTCAGTAATAATAACCGTAGTTTCTTTTCTGCTTGTTGTGACAATGGCAATCGGCTGTTATTTTGCCTTTGTGGAAGCTGACAAAAAAGAAAACCGGATTGCGGAGGAAGTAAAAACTCCGACTCTTGTTTCGGGAAATGCAGCAGAAATAGCAGACGAGCTTTTTAAATATGTTCACATTTCATCTGATGACGAAAGAGACCTTTCTTCTCTTATAAATGCTATGGATTATGTGGGCTTTGAAATTAAAAACATAAATACCGCATCAGGTTTTCTGACCATTAACTATATGGTAGACAGCAGAACAAAATACAGATTTATGGATGACTACGAAAAAAATTTCAACCAGACCTGTGCAACCCTTTTTGTCCTTGCAGACGGACTGAAAAATATCCGCCTGACGGTTTCGGACAACTACGGAGAGTTTTATTCCTTCTCCAGAGATAAAAATTCCTTTGTCTACACAGAAGGAATGAACGGCTTTAACGAAGATGACTTTGCCGATGCAGGCAAAAACTTAGAAAATTTTGAAGAATTTACTGAAAAAATCTTAGTGCTGAAAAGCAACACGGAAAACAATGTTTATTTAAAGCAGATATACGAAGTTTTAGAGCCAAATCTTCAGGTTATAGAAAACTCAAAGGAGCAGATTACAATAG
>JAGARF010000237.1 GCA_017622395.1 Clostridia bacterium
CAAGAACAATAAGAATTCCTGTTCATATGGTTGAAACTATCAATAAATTAATGAGAATACAGCGTCAGCTTATTCAGGAGCTTGGCAGAGAGCCTCAGCTTGATGAGCTTTCAAAAGAAATGAATATGCCTATTGACGAGGTAAAAGAAATTATGAAAATTGCACAGGAGCCTGTTTCCCTTGAAACACCTATCGGCGAGGAAGAGGACAGCCATCTTGGCGACTTTATTCCTGACGATGAAACTCCTGCACCTGCTGACGAAGCTGCATTCATTCTCTTAAAGGAACAGCTTGACGGTGTTTTAACAACCTTAACTCCAAGAGAAGAAAAGGTTTTAAGACTTCGCTTTGGGCTTGACGACGGCAGAGCAAGAACTCTTGAAGAGGTTGGCACAGAGTTTGGTGTTACAAGAGAAAGAATAAGACAGATTGAGGCAAAAGCTTTAAGAAAATTAAGACACCCTTCAAGAAGCAAAAAATTAAAAGACTACATTGAGTAAATGAATTGCCCTACGGGCATTAATTGGCGTTGCCGTGAATTGCCTTCGGCATGAATTGAAGCCTGTTGGCTTCATGTGGGAACAAACGCTCTGCGTTTGATTAAAATAAAATTGCGCAGCGATTTTTGACCGAAATGCAAACTTGTTTGCAATTCATGAGCCATTGGCTCAATTCATTGAACGACAGCGAAAATTCATGACGACACAGTCGTCAATTCATTTATTGAAAGGACAGAATATTATGTTTGAAAAAATCGGTTTTTATCCTGCAGATATCCTTCTCCCGAAGAACTGCAATATGAATAAATGGGCAACTGTTGCCTGCGACCAATATACATCACAGCCCGATTATTGGGAAAGGGTTGAAAGCTTCACAAAAGATGCTCCCTCAACCTTAAACCTTGTTTTCCCTGAAATTTATCTTGCGGAAGATAACAGTGAAAGAATCGGCAAAATCAACAGCACAATGCATAAATATCTTGACGAAGACCTGTTTGGTACATATGAAAACACCTTTATTTATGTTCAGAGAAACATAAACGGCAAAATAAGAGAAGGTCTTGTAGGAATAATCGACCTTGAGCAGTATGACTACTCACAAAACTCAAAAGCTCTTGTCCGTGCTACAGAGGGAACAGTTCAGGAAAGAATACCGCCAAGAGTTAAAATAAGAGAAAATGCTCCTTTGGAGCTTCCCCATGTTATGCTTTTAATTGATGATGACAAAAACCTTGTTTTTTCATCAATAGAAAAAGGGGAAAAGGTTTATGATTTTGACCTTATGGAAAACAGCGGAAACATCAAAGGCTTTCTTGTAAAACCAACAAAGGAAATTGAAGACGCTTTTAATACTCTTTATGAAAAGGGCGGAGAAAACCCTCTCCTTTTTGCTGTAGGTGACGGTAACCATTCTTTAGCAACCGCAAAAGCCTGCTATGAAAATCTCAAAAAGGCAGGAATTGAAAACGAAAAGGCAAGATATGCACTTGTTGAGGTTGTAAATATTCACTCTCAGGCACTTGAATTTGAACCTATCCACAGAGTTTTGTTTGATGTTGACCCTGAAGATTTAATAGCAGAGCTTAAAAAATATTATAATGTTTCGGAAAGTCCTGCAGAAAATGCACAGAAAATAATCTACTGTATAAAAGATACAGAAAAAGAGATTTACATAACAAATCCGTCAAATGCCTTAGCAGTCGGAACACTTCAGAAATTCCTCGATTTCTACATTAAAGAAAAAGGCGGAAAAATTGACTATATTCACGGCGACGATGTTGTTAAAAGTCTTTCAATGAAAGACAATTCTATCGGCTTTATCTTAGATGCTATGGAAAAATCTCAGCTCTTTACAGGGGTATCAGCAGACGGTCCTCTGCCAAGAAAAACCTTCTCTATGGGCGAAGCATGGGAAAAAAGGTTTTATATTGAAGCAAGAAAGATTAAGTAATGGTATAAATATGCAAAAGTATTGACAAAATATACAATTTGGTGTATAGTAGCTTCATAATTAAATTTTTTGGAGGAAATTAAAATGAAAAAAGTATTATCTTTAGTTTTAGTACTTGCTCTTGCAATTTCTTTAGTTGCTTGCGGCGGTGCTGAAGATGACAATGTTTTAACAATGGCTACAAACGCAGAATTCCCACCATATGAATATATGGAAGACGGTAAAATCGTTGGTATCGATGCTGAAATCGGTGCTGCTATCGCTGAAAAACTCGGTAAAGAGCTTGTTATCGAAAATGTTGATTTCGATTCTTTAATCCCTGGTGTTCAGACAGGCAAATACGATTTCGTTATGGCTGGTATGACTGTTACAGAAGACAGAAAAGAACAGGTTAACTTCTCACAGACATATGCTACAGGCGTTCAGGTTATTATCGTTAAAGAAGGCTCAAGCATAACAACTGCTGACGACCTTTTTGCTGAAGGTGCTAACAACAAAATCGGTGTTCAGCTTGCTACAACAGGCGACCTTTACTGCACATGGGATATCGAAGACGAAGGTCTTGGAACTGTAGAAAGATACAATAAGGGTGCAGATGCCGTTATGGCTCTTAACTCAGGTAAGGTTGACTGCGTTGTTATCGACAATGAACCTGCAAAGGTATTTGTTCAGAACAACCCAGGTCTTAAGATTCTTGACACCGAATATGCTGTTGAAGACTATGCAATCGCAGTTTCAAAGGATAAGCCTGAACTTCGCGAAAGCATCGATAAGGCACTTGGCGAACTTATTGCTGACGGTACAGTTAAAAAGATTATCGAAAAGTATATTCCTGCTGAATAATTTAAACTGATTATTTAAAGGGCTGTATCGTTACGACACAGCCCTCTTTATTTGTTACGAAAGGAGCATTTAATA
>JAGARF010000238.1 GCA_017622395.1 Clostridia bacterium
CATCTTCTGCTGTAGCAAACAGTCTTGCATTAACGTTAAGGTCGAACCATACCTTTCCGTTTGCATAAATTGTTTCATCAACTTCAGTTAATTGAATGTTGTCTGTAGCTTCCTCTGCTGATGCGGTAAAGGCTGTGCATAAGCTTAAAAGCATAGAAACAGCTAAAACAACGCTAAGTAATTTTTTCATATTTCTTCTCCTTAATATATAAATTTTATTTGTATTAAATTAAGGTGCAGACTCTCCTCCGCAAAAAAGAGAGAGAGAAAAATATAATGCGGTATTGCAGCAAGATGCTGCGGAAAGTCTGCACGGCTTTGGAACATTATAGCAAAAAAAATAATAATTTTCGTGCCAAAAACAAAGTATTTAGTGACAGATTTTTACTTTTCTTATAATATATTAAAATTTTATTGCTGAAAAGGGACTAAAACAGCAAAATTTATCAAAGAGCTTGTGAATATTTGTCTATATCTATAACAGTACCTGTTACTCTTGATTCTTCTGCACCGAAGCTTATAAGGTGGTTAAGATATGAAACCTCAGCGGTTGTTGCTGCATTGCCTGTGTAGGTATCAGTAAAATATTCGTAAAGGGTCTGCATAATACCTGCATCTCCGCCGCCGTGACCTGACTGAAGTCCGATACCGTTTGCATCTTCTTTTCTTGCGATATCGATTTCTTCGGAAACACGGTCTCCCCACTGTCCTTCAATTCTTTGACCGAATTTTGTGTAGTAGATAAATTTAGCGTCCCCTCTTATTTCAAGAGTACCTTTTGTTCCGAAGATTTTCATACATCTTCCTGATGCATCTCCTGTAAAGGCGGTCATTGTTAAAGTAGCAGTGCTTCCGCCTTCAAATTCCATATTAACAACCTGGTGGTCAACAACATTATTGTTTGCCTCATAAATACAAGTACCGTAGTTGTTTTTTTGAAGTGCTTCCCATACCTGTTCATTTGTAGCCCCTGCAAAGCCTGCAGCTGCATCTTTAAACCATGCACTTCCCATATACTGATTTTCTATATACATCTTTTTAATATCGTAGATACATTCTTCTCTGTGAGGACATTCCTCTGTGCATCTTGAAGGTGCACCCTCAGGCTGATGCGCTTTATTAAAGAAAGAAAGGCTACCGAAAGAGTGAACTCTGGTACATTTTTTGCCCATAAGCCACTGAATTATATCTGTGTCATGACAACATTTGGCAAGTATCATAGGACTGCTTGTATCGCTGTTTCCCCATGCACCTCTTACAAAGCTGTGAGCCATATGTCTGTTTCCTACAGACTCTAAAGCCTGAATAGACATAACCTCGCCGATTTTGCCCGACTCGATTATTTCTTTTAATTTCATAAATTTAGGTGCGTATCTTAAAACATGGCAAACTAAAACCTTAACACCCTTTTCCTTTGCCGCCATTGTGATTTTTTTACATTCTTCAGGGGTCGGAGCTATTGGTTTCTCTATTAAAATGTCATAGCCAAGCTCAATTGCTTTTAATGCAGGCTCGGTATGCATATGGTCCTGAGTGGCAATAATTGCAAAATCCGCAAATTTAGGTCTGTCTAAAATCTTTTCCCATGTATCATATATATTTTCTTTTGGTACATCAGGGAAGAGAGAAAGCTCATATTCAACACTCTTCTCAACAGGCTCGGCAATACCAACAAGCTCAAACTTTCCTTCAAGGTCTTTCATAATGCTTGTGTAAATTCTGCCTCTTCCGCCGGCACCGATGACAATTGCGGTTAATTTTTTCATAATAATCACCTTTCTATACTTTTGTTAGGTTCATTATAGCATAGCCTTTTTTCAAATTGAATGTGCAAAAAGACCTTTTTTCTTAGAAAAAAGTACAATTTGTGCATTTTAGTACTTTACATTAATAAATTTATGTGTTATAATGTCCCCATATTAAACGAAAAGGAATGGTATTTACTATGAAAAAATTGTTATGTTTAGCTTTAGCAGCTGTTATGATGCTTTCATTTGCAGCTTGCGGAGCAGAAGAAACCAACACTCTTAAAATCGGTTACACAATCTATGAGCCAATGAACTATATGGATGGCGATAAGCTTACAGGCTTTGACACAGAATTTGCTGAAGCTGTTTGCGAAAAGCTTGGTCTTACACCTGAATTCATCGAAATCAATTGGGACACAAAGTTTGTTACTCTTGACTCTAAGAAAATTGACTGTATCTGGAACGGTATGACAATTTCTGACGAAGTTAAGGCAAACTGTGATGTATCAAAGGCTTATGTTAAAAATGCACAGGTTGTTGTTATGAAAAAAGATGTTATTGACAACTATAAAGATGCTGAAAGCCTTAAAGGTCTTAAATTTGCTGCAGAAGCAGGTTCTGCAGGTGAAGCTGCAATCAAAGACAATGGTTTAGATACAGATTATTCTCCTGTAGCTGCTCAGACAGACGCACTTTTAGCAGTTATGGGCGGTCAGGCTGATGCTTGCGTTATCGATATTACAATGGCAAAATCAATGACAGCAGAAGGCACAAGCTATGATGGTCTTACATATTCAATTGAGCTTACAGCAGAAGAATACGGCATCGGTTTCAGAAAAGGTGACGAGCTTACAGAAAAGGTTAACAAAGCAATTGACGAGCTTAAAGCAGACGGCACACTTGATGCTCTTGCTGAAAAATACGAGCTTAACCTTGCACTTTAATTGAATTGATCAGAAAAAAGGCAGAGTCTGCTCTGCCTTTTTATAAAGGAAAAAACTATGTTTATTACAGTTACACTTAGTCTTCTTGAAGGACTTTGGACTACATTTAAAATATTTTCTCTGACCCTTTTGATGGCACTCCCGTTAGGGCTTATTATTTCTCTTGGCTCTATGAGTAAAATCAAGGTTATCAAATGGCCTATCAAAACACTTATCTGGGTTATAAGAGGAACACCTCTTATGCTTCAGCTTATTGTTTTCGGTTTTGGTCCCGGACTTCTCGGGATTGACGGAATGAGTACCTTTGTTGCGGTTATGATAGCATTCGTACTTAACTATGCCTGCTATTTTTCAGAAATATACCGCGGCGGAATTGAGGGTATCCCAAAGGGACAGTACGAGGCAGGAACAGTTTTGGGTCTTACAAAAACACAGATATTTTTCAAAATAGTTTTAATGCAGGTTATCAAAAGAATTATCCCTCCTATGAGCAATGAGTTTTTAACTCTTGTTAAGGATACTTCTCTTGCAAACACTATTATGATTTACGAAATAACCTGGAACGCAAAACGATTTATGAACAGTGCCCACATACTCTGGCCTCTTTTCTATTCAGGGCTGTTTTATCTTGCTTTCTGCGGAATTCTCACGCTTTTGTTTGGTTATATTGAAAAGAAACTCGATTATTACAAGGGGTAAGAATTATGGCAATACTTGAAATTAAAAATTTGAAAAAAAGCTTTGGGAAAACTGAGGTTTTAAAGGATATCAGCTTTTCAATGGAAAAAGGTGAGGCGGTTTCAATTATCGGTTCATCAGGAAGCGGTAAAACCACATTCTTAAGATGTATAAATTTTCTCGAAAAGGCAGACAGCGGAACTATTCTTTTAAACGGAAACGAAATATTCAACGGTGAAAATAAGCATACAATGTCATCTGCTGATATAAGAAAAAATCAGCTTAATTTCGGCTTCGTTTTTCAGCAGTTTAATTTGTTTCCACAATACAATGTTCTTGAAAATGTGACCCTTGCACCAAGACTTCTTGCAAAAGAAAGACCTGATTTTAAGACAAATAAAAAAGCAATTTACAAAGAAATAGAAGAAAATGCGCTTTCTCTTCTTGAAAAGGCGGGACTTAAAGAAAAAATAAATAATTATCCCTGTCAGCTTTCGGGCGGTCAGCAACAAAGAGTTGCAATAGTAAGGGCTTTAGCACTTAATCCTGAGATTATGCTTTTTGACGAGCCAACCTCCGCTCTTGACCCTGAGCTTACAAATGAGGTTTTAAATATTATCAAAGACCTTGTTGACAAGGATATGACAATGATTATTGTTACTCACGAAATGAATTTTGCAAAAAATGTGTCAGACAGAGTTGTTTTTATGGACGATGGTTATATTGTTGAAGAAGGCTCTCCTGATGAAATCTTCACAAACCCAAAAAGTGAAAGATTAAAAGAATTTTTAAGCAATACTAAAGTTTAAACGGTGATTTTCACCGTTTTTTTTATTTTATAAATTCCTTTAAAAACCTTTTACTAAAAATTTTTTCTCTATATTTGAGAAAAAAACTTGCATTTTTGTCTACTTATGATATAATAATTGTATCATCAAAAAAAGAAAGGAACGAAAAAAGATGAAAAAATTTTTAGCACTTATGCTTGTTGCTGTTATGATGCTTTCATTTGCAGCATGCGGTAATGATGCAGAAACAATTGAAACAGACCTTTCTAAACCTGTTACTTTAAATTGGATTATGCCTGGTCCAGGTATCCAGACAGATTCAGAAATGGTTTGGAAAAAATTTAATGAAGAGTTACATAAAATCGAAGGATTTGAAAATGTAACAGTTAATGTTGAAGTTATTCCTGTAGCTGACTATGCTCAGAAGATTATGCTTATGCAGACTTCAGGCGAAAAAATGGACTTAATTCAGACATATCAGCTTAAGTATGTAGACGAATACAGAAACGGCACTATAATCG
>JAGARF010000239.1 GCA_017622395.1 Clostridia bacterium
AAATATAGATAAAATTGCAAAAATTGCAAGAATGAGCAAGGCACTTAATAAATTAAACAGAGGTTAGGATATGGAGCGAAAATATTACAGACAGTACGAAAATTTTGAGAAAATAGTGCCGAATTCAAAGGAGTTTCCGGTACTTAATGCACCTGATGCTGAAATAGTTAATAATGATACAGCGGTTGCATCAAAGAACATATTGTCAGGGAATTTTAAGCTCGATGACATAATAATTATCGGTATACTTATAATGCTGTTAAATGAAGAAGAAAAAGATATGTCAACCATTTTACTTTTAGGATTGTTGCTGTTGAGTGATTATATTTTTTAATAAAATTAAAGAGGTGCTTGGCACCTCTTTGATTTTAGAATAAGAACTCTGAATCCCACACATCAACACCGCTGTCCTGGAACACAGATTTAAGTCTTTCTGAAAGCATTTCCTTTGTTACACCTTTTTTAAGGATAACCTGAAGGAAACCGCCGCCGCCTGCACCTGCAATAAATTTACCGTCTATCATATCATCAATAGAGAGGAAAATCTGGTCAATACAAGTGTTTGTGCAACCCTTGTCAAGAAGCTGTGAAAGCTCCCAATGCTCTGTTAAGAGCTTTGCAAATGCGTCTATGTGTCCTTTCTCAAGCTCAAAACGGATTAAGAATGCAAGTCTTTGTATTTTGTTAAGGACTTCAACCGTAACCTCATCATAAGAAAGATATTTTGAAACTACCTGTCTTAATAAATTCCTTGCAAGTCTTCTCTGTCCTGTGTAAATGAGTGCAAATCTTTCGTTAAGTTCTTGTTTTGTATCTTCGGAAATTTCTATGTGTGAAACATTGATGTTTTGTGTAAGACCGGGTGCAGTTGTTATAAATTTGATACCGTTTGTAAATCCGCCAATCTGGTCCTGCCAGCCACCGCCTGTTGACATAAGCTGTTCAACACACATAACCTTTTCATAGTACTCGTTATTTTCTGCTGTAATTCCAAAGAAATCATATATTCCCTTAACGCAGGTTGCGGCTAAAATACTGCTTGTGCCAAGTCCGCTTCCTCTTGGAACATTTAACACTTCTGTTTCAAGTGAGAAACCGCCTCCGATTTCTTTTAAAATATCATCAAGAGGAATTTCATCAGATTTAGGAATAATACCACAGGCAATAAGTGCGGCTTTGTGAAGTGCAAACGGGTCAAAAGGATTTGAACAATTCTGTAATTCCTTTATAGATGTAAATTCATGCTTTGCGTTGTTTGCATCAACACTTGAAAGTTCTATGCAGTGCTTGTCAATTCTTTTAAGTCTGGCAAAGATAGGCTTGTTACCCTTTAATGAAATTGCTGCATTTATAACTGTACCGCCGTTTTCATTGCAGTACGGAGGAGTGTCTGACCAGCCTCCGCCAAAGTTAACTCTTACAGGCAGATTTGCCACAACTGAATTATGAGCAATTCTTAATTTGGGATTGTATTTTATTCCTGATGCAGAGTTTGCCATTATGCTTTTTTGTATTGTCTTAAAACAAAGGTCGTAGTATTTTTCACGATCTTTCGTTAAGAGAGAAAGATAATAGTATATTCTTGATTTTATTGAAAAATCAGCTTTTTTTGCGTATGCATTAAGATGCTTTTCCTGTTCTTTGTCAAGGACTATATTGTTGAAATCGGATAAAACGACATTATGAGGTTTCTTAGCCTTAATATCATATATGAAATTCTGAACACCGATTGCTTTCTGGAGTTTTTTCTGATAGTCCATTATAAAACGGGTGTCTGCCATATTATAGCTATCTGCAAGGCTTGTAAGTTCTCCGCCTCCATTGTTATAGGATTCTTCAAGAGTGTCGCATACAGGGAAAATTTTCTCATTCCAGAAATCATCAACCTTTGGATTTGTATCTGTTTTGTATTTTCTTACAACAAATTTCCCGTTCTGTAGCTTAAGTCCGTGAAGAACTGTATAATCTTCAACAACTGCATCTTCAAGAACCATATTTGATATAACGCAGTTTTTACCGATTTTTGTGTTGCCTAAAATATAACTGTCTTCAATATAGCTGGTACTGTCTATTTCTGCATTTGTATCTATAAAGCTGTTGCTTAAAGCACAGTCTGTTTTTACTCGCTTGGTTGACGCAACCTGCTTTTTCCAATCGAGGAATTCGTATGAGGAGATTTCTTCTGTCATTAACCTTAAAAGCTCTCTTGTTGTTCCGAAGTGGATAAACTGAGCAGGGGAAAGGCTTATCATATAAAGGGAGTACTTGTGTAAGGCTTCCCAAATGAGAGTTCTGCACTCTTTAAGTTCAGGTGTAAAGTCGCCTTCGGGAGTTTCTTTGTAATACTGATCAAGAGTAGAATTGCTTGCAAGAGGGTAAAGAAAATCTGCGTAAAAGCTTATTCTTGATTTTTCGTTAACAAATTTCTTGAATTTATCGTCTGTATCAATAAGGGCATATAAATCTTCGGTCATTTTGCTGCTCATTAATATAGCTCCGGTATCAAGGTCAACATTATCCTGTTCGTTTACCGCTCCATTCTTTCTGAGTTCTTCTTCGGAGCATTTATGTAAGAAGTTGCAAACATACCCTTTTTCGTCTGTCGCAAAAACACCGTGATTTTTACCCGTCTGAACATTTTCCTTAATTGAAATTGCGGCAGCACCGTCTGAATGATAGTCAATTTGAAGTGAGTTGAAAAGCAACAACACATCACCTGAAAGAACAAGCATACCATCTTTAAGTCTTGAGGGTATGTTGCTTGCAGCAATTATGAATTCGTCAAAAAGAGTTGAGCGTCTGCCATCAGGCAAGGTTCTCGGAACAGGAGAGAAAAGCTTTCCGCAGGCTGAATACTGAGGAACTCTTTTGGAGTCGCCGCCCGAATGAATAACGAGAATTCTTTTGCCTGCGAAGGAGTCGTTTGATGTATGTTGTTTTATATAACGCAAAACATTAAAGGTAGCACCGCCTGAGCCTACTCTTTTTCCGTCAGGGTCAGGAAGAACGGCATAATGAGTTGAAACAGGAAGATAACCGCCTTTTATGCGGTCATTAATCTGAGCCTCATATGTTTTTGCCTGGGCTTCATTTGATGCAGTTAATATAATATAGTCCCACTGTATAAAACTTTTTTTTGTCAGACTTTGTATGTAGCTCTGCCATGAATCAATATAGCTTTGTCTTAAAAACAAAGCTTTCATTTTTTGTGATTTCATAAAAACACCCCTTGCCATAGTGTAATATTATAAATATTATATAACAAAGTAATATTAAAGTCAATGTTGACTTTGATTTGAAGAAGTTATATAATCTATGGAAGTGAGTTCGAGACCTTCCTCACTTAAAACAAAACTAAAGGAGCAATTTAATATGAAAACAAAAAATGTAGTAACTGCAGGGGTTATTGCATCTCTTTATGTGGTGCTTACTCTTATTTCTGCAGCAATGGGACTTTCAGGCAATGTAATACAGCTCAGACTGTCTGAGGCACTTACGGTTTTGCCTTATTTTACACCGGCGGCAATACCGGGGCTGTTTATCGGATGTCTGATTGCCAATATATTAACAGGTGCAATAGCTGTAGATGTTATATGTGGGAGTCTGGCAACACTAATCGGTGCAATAGGCACTTATATGCTCAGAAAATATAAGTATCTGGTAAGTATTCCTCCTGTTATAGCAAATATGATAATAGTTCCGCTTGTGCTTAAATATGCTTATCATCTTGATGAGGCGTTCTGGTATATGATGGTTACTGTTGGTATAGGAGAAATTATATGCTGCTGCATTTTGGGAAATTTATTGCTTTTTTCAGCAGAAAAAGCAATTAAGAGGTGAAAAAATTGGACGAAAAAGCTATAAAAATGACAACTCAGCCTGTTGAGGGCCTTATTGCAAAGCTTGCTTTGCCGTCAATTATTAGTATGCTTGTAACAACATTTTACAATATGGCAGATACTTATTTTGTAAGCACTATGGATAATACAAGTGTAACAGGAGCAGTGGGTGTTGTTTTTTCACTTATGGCAATAATACAGGCGTTTGGTTTCTTCTTCGGACACGGCAGCGGTAATTATATTTCAAGAAGTATGGGTGCAGGGGACAGAAGAACCTCTGAAATTGTTGCATCCATAGGATTTTTCGGTGCTTTTATCGTGGGCTGTATTATAATGATTTTCGGTCTTGCCTTTAAAGAAAAGCTTGCATATATGCTAGGTGCAACTGAAACCATATATCCTTATGCAAAAGAATATATGACATATATTTTGTTGGGTGCACCTTTTATGTGTGCTTCACTTGTAATTAATAATCAGTTAAGATTTCAGGGCAATGCAAGCTTTGCAATGATTGGTATAACAACAGGTGCAATTTTAAACTGTATACTTGACCCCCTTCTCATAACAACCTTTAATATGGGAATAAGAGGTGCGGCAATAGCTACTATAATTGGTCAGTTTGTAAGCTTTGTGCTTCTTTTGTGGGGTGCACACAAAAGTGACAATGTTAAAATATCAATCAAGAATTTTATCCCGAAGTCTGAGTATTTGCTTAAAATATTAAACGGCGGTTTTCCATCACTTTGCAGGCAGGGAATTTCTTCGCTGGGAACAATTTATCTTAATCACATAGCAGGCGGTTACGGCGATTTTGCAATAACCGGTATGACAATATGTTCAAGAGTGATTATGTTTTTGAATTCTGCAATGATAGGCTTTGGGCAGGGGTTTCAGCCTGTCTGCGGATATAACTACGGTGCAAGAAAATATGACCGCGTTTCAAAAGCCTTTTGGTTTTGCGTGAAAAGCTCTTTTGCATTTCTTGTGGTTGTATCACTATGCGGAGCTTTGTTTGCAGAAAACATTGTTAAAATGTTTTCGGAGGATTTGCTGGTTATAAAGTTCGGCTCCGCCACTTTCAGAGCGATGTGTATTGCATTCCCTCTCAATTCCTGGATAGTAATGAGCAATATGACATTACAGACTACAGGAAAAGCTGTCAGGGCATCAATAATTGCGGCGGCAAGACAGGGAATAGTCCTTGTGCCTGTTATATTCATTATGAACAGCTTGTTTAAGCTTAATGGACTTGTCTACACACAAATGGTTTCAGACATAATAACATTTTTGATAGCAGTACCTTTCCAG
>JAGARF010000240.1 GCA_017622395.1 Clostridia bacterium
CTACAGCCATAGATGTAATATCTTCAACGAATTTTTTTGAATCTTTAGCCATCGTGTTTCCTCCTAATCTACAAGACAGATTGCATGGGCTTCCATACCTTCACCGCTTCCGCAGTAGCCCATATGCTCTGATGTTGTAGCTTTTATGTTAATATTGTTTATATCTGTATCAAGTGCTTTTGCAACATTTTCACGCATTTTTTCAATGTGGGGCATAAGCTTGGGGGCTTGTGCAATTACTGTTGCATCTATGTTTACGACTTTATATGGCAAAATAATTTCTCTTGTAAGCTCTAAAAGCTTAAGACTTGAAATGCCCTTGAATTTTTCGTCGCTGTCAGGGAAGTGATAGCCGATATCCCTTTTTGCCGCTGCACCTAAAAGTGAGTCGCAGATTGCGTGGAGAAGAACATCAGCATCCGAGTGCCCCAAAAGTCCTTTTTCATATTCTATTTTAACACCGCCAAGGTATAAATCTCTGTTTTCAACAAGTCTGTGAAAGTCTATTCCGTGTCCTATTCTCATTCAAAATCACCTCTGTATGCCAAAAGTGCTGATATTATGAAATAATCATCGGGAGTTGTAAGCTTTATATTTGAGCTTTCCGACGGCACAATTGTAACCTTTTTGCCAAGTGCCTCAACGAGCTTACAGTCATCTGTTGCATCAAGATTGTTTTGAGTAGCATAATTATGAGCATCAACGATTAAATTTCTGTCAAAGCCCTGAGGGGTTTGTATTAAGTACAGGTTTTCTCTTGGGACTGTGTCTTTGATAAAGCCTTCGCTGTCTGCAAGCTTAATTGTATCTTTAACGGGAGTGCCAAGTGCAGCCGCACCGTTTTCTCTTGTTTCTTCAATACAGTTTGCAATTGACTGAGTTGTTACAAGGGGTCTTGCACCATCGTGAATTAAAACAATGTCACATTCATCAGAAAGGGCTGAAAGTCCCCGTCTAACACTTTCCTGTCTTGTTGCACCGCCTGTTACAATTGATGTTACTTTTTCGTAGCCAAAGGCTTCAACGATTTCTTTTACAAAAGCAAAATCCTTTTCTGATGCAACGATTATAATATCGTCAACCTCACGGCAGTTTTCAAAAGCATCTAAGGTGTATGCAATGATGGGTCTTTCATCAATGCTTAAAAAAAGCTTGTTGAAATCAATGCCCATTCTTGAACCGCTGCCTCCTGCCGCAATAATTGCAGTAACGGTATTTTCTTTTTTTTCAAAGCTTGGGAAAAGTCCCTTAATTATTTTAGCCATTTCTACCTCACAATCTATCTATCCTATTATATATAATATTTAATGCAAAAGCAAGTATTTTTATAAAAGATATTGAAAAAAATGTTTGTTTGAAGTATAATATAATCAGGAATATTATGAAATGCTTTGCACAACTTAAGTGCTGAATAAAACTTATATAACAGGAGAAATTTAAAGATGCTTACTCCAATGATGCAACAATATATGGAAATAAAAGAACAGAATAAAGACACTATAATTTTCTACCGCCTTGGGGACTTTTACGAAATGTTTTTTGAAGATGCAAAAACTGCGTCACAGATACTTGGTCTTACATTAACAGGCAGAGATTGCGGACTTGAAGAAAGAGCACCAATGTGCGGTGTACCCTTTCATAGCTGTGACCCATACATAACAAAGCTTGTTGCGGCAGGCTATAAGGTTGGTATCTGCGAGCAGGTTGAAGACCCTAAAGAGGCAAAGGGTATAGTTAAAAGAGAAATCGTAAGAGTGGTAACTCCCGGAACAATTACTCTTTCAGATGCAGTTGAAGAAACCAAGAACAATTTTCTTGTGTGCATTTTTGCACAGGGCGGAAAGTACGGCTTTTCTGTAACAGATGCTTCCACAGGAGAGATTTATGCAACTGAGTTTAATCAGGCAGGTGCTAAGGCTGACCTTTTAAGCGAAATATCAAAATTTTCTCCTTCTGAAATAATATACAACAAAGAGGTTGAGGGGGACAAGTTCCTAAGAAGAATACTTAAAGAAAGATATAAGGCGTTCATACAGTCTGTGGAATCTGACTGCACAGAGGCAGAGGCTTCACAGGAAATGCTTAAAAAGCATTATCTTCCTGAGGACATAAAGGAAATAGCATCAAAAGAGCTGGCAAGCCGTGCAACTGCAATACTTTTTGATTACCTTGAAAAAACACAGATGACAGACCTTTCCCATATGAAAAAAATTCAGGTTTATGACAGCGTACAGTTTTTGTCCTTAGACAGTGTTGCAAGAGCAAACTTAGAGCTTGTTAAAACTATGCGTGACGGCTCTAAAAGAGGCTCACTTTTAAGTGTTATAGACAGAACATGCACACCAATGGGCGGAAGAATGATTTCAAATTGGGTAAGACAGCCTTTGGTTTCGGTTTCAAATATAAAAAGAAGAAACAAGGCGGTTGAGGAATTTTATCTTAACAACTCGTTAAGAGATAGCTTAAGAAATGCCCTTAAAGATATAAACGATATCGAAAGACTTGTTTCAAAAATTGAGTATCAGACAGTTAACGGCAAGGATTTGATTGCTCTTAAAAACACAATTAAAAAGCTTCCTCTTATTGCAAGTCTTGCGGCAGGCTGCAAGAGCAGTTTGATGCTTGAACTTTACACAGACTTTGATGTTCTGGCAGATATTTATGAAATTATAGATGATGCAATAGACGATGAAGCACCTTTCTCAATAAGAGAGGGTAAAATCATCAAAAGAGGCTACGACGAACAGCTTGATGAATGGATTTTCGGCAGAGATCACGGTAAAGAAAGACTTAAGGCTTTAGAGGCTGAAGAGAAAGAAAAAACAGGTATAAAAAATCTTAAAATCGGCTTTAACAAGGTTTTCGGATACTTCCTTGAGGTTACAAAGTCTTATCAAAGCCTTGTGCCTGATACATACATAAGAAAACAGACCTTAGCCAATGCAGAAAGGTATATAACACCTGAGCTTAAAGAGATTGAGGACCTTGTTTTAAGGTCGGACGAAAAGATTATAGACAGAGAATATAAGCTTTTCTGTGAAATAAGAGAAAAAATCAAGGAGCAAAGCGGAAAAATTCAGAAAACTGCAAGAGTTATTGCAACAATGGATGTTCTTGCGTCCTTGGCAGAGGTTTCTGTTAAAAATGCATATGTTATGCCTGAAATTGACGCAGGAGACATTATAGATATAAAAGACGGCAGACACGCAGTTGTTGAACATTTTATGAGAGATTCGCTTTTCGTTCCAAACGATACATTTTTAGACTGCGACGAGAATATGTTCTCAATTATAACAGGCCCTAATATGGCAGGTAAATCTACATATATGAGACAGATTGCCATAATTGTAATTCTTGCACAGATGGGTTGTTTTGTACCTGCAAAATCTGCAAGAATCGGTGTGGTTGATAAAATTTTCACAAGAATAGGTGCATCAGACGATTTAGCATCGGGACAGAGTACCTTTATGGTGGAAATGAACGAAATGGCAAACATCATAAACAACGCAACATCAAAGTCACTTTTAATCATTGACGAAATCGGCAGAGGCACATCAACCTTTGACGGACTTGCAATCGCATGGGCGATTGTTGAATATATAACCGACAAAAAGAAAATGGGAGCAAGAACTCTTTTTGCAACTCATTACCACGAGCTTACTGTTCTTGAGGAGCAGATTAAAGAGGTTAAAAACTATTGCATCACCGCCAAGAAAAGAGAAGACGATATAGTATTCCTGAGAAAGATAATAAGAGGCGGTGCAGATGAAAGCTACGGTATTGAGGTAGCAAAGCTTGCAGGAATTTCAGATGTTGTGGTTAAAAAGGCGAAGAAGATTTTAGGTCAGCTTGAAACAGGCGGACAAAAACAGAAAAACAGAGAAATCCTTTCAGAAAAGCCTGTAGAAACACAAGAAATGCCAATGCAGTTTAATATGTTTGACGGACCTAAAAACGAAATAATAGAAGAACTTAAAAACATTTCTCTTGAGGTGTTAACACCAATCGAGGCAATGAACAAGCTTTTCGAGCTTAAGAATAAAGCTGAAAAGTTAAATTAAGGAGAACAAATGGCAAGAATTAATGTACTTGACATAGATACAGTCAACAAAATAGCCGCCGGCGAGGTTGTGGAGCGTCCTGCTGCCGCAGTTAAAGAGCTTATTGAAAACTCTGTGGATGCAGGTGCGGACAAAATTGTTGTTGAAATCAAAAACGGCGGTAATACATATATAAGAATAACCGATAACGGATGCGGTATTGCAGCAGACGATGTTGAAAAGGCGTTCCTGCCTCACAGCACAAGCAAGATTATGTCAATAGAGGATTTGACAAGTCTTTACACAATGGGCTTCAGAGGTGAGGCTCTTGCCAGCATTTCAGCGGTTTCAAATGTTGATTTAATAACAAAAGCAGTTGATGAAGCAACAGGAACTGCAATGACCCTTTCAGGGGGAAAGGTAATTTCAAAAACTGAGGCAGGTGCACCTGACGGCACAACCATAGTTGTAAGAGATTTATTTTTCAACACACCTGCAAGAATGAACTTCCTGAAAAAAGACGCAACGGAAGGAGCACATATAAAAGAAGTTGTTGAAAGAATGATACTTGGTTATCCTTCCATTTCTTTTAAGTTTATCAACGGCGGAAGAGAGGTACTCTTTTCTTCGGGAAACGGCAGTTTAAGGGATGCTTTTGCAGCGGTTTACGGCAGTGAGCTTGCATCAAATATGCTTGAGACAGACTACACCAAAGACGGTGTAAGGGTTTTCGGACTTGTGGGAACACCTTATTCTTCAAGACCAAACAGAAATATGCAGAATTTCTATGTTAACAAAAGATGGGTTAAGTCAAAAACAATAATCCACGGAGCGGAAAGTGCATACAAAACAATGCTTATGACAGGTAAATTCCCTGTTCTGCTCCTTAACATAGAAATGCTTTCAAATATGACA
The DNA here is from genome assembly GCA_017622395.1 of Clostridia bacterium. Classification (GTDB taxonomy): domain Bacteria; phylum Bacillota; class Clostridia; order RGIG6154; family RGIG6154; genus RGIG8700. The sequence goes on from JAGARF010000240.1 coordinate 4,956, forward strand.
GATGTAAATGTGCATCCTCAAAAGCTTGAAATTAAGTTTGCTGATGAAAACATAGTGCATAGTGCGGTGTATTGGGCTGTGCAAAATGCGGTGTTTGCGTCACAAAAAGAAAAAGAGGTTGAACCAAAAGCTGAAATTAAAAGCACATATATTCCTGAAGTAAAGCCTGCTCCTAAGAAGGTCTTTGAAAACAACTATCAGTTAAAGCCTGAAAAAGAGGATTTCTTCACAAAGGAAATGCTTGAAATATTCAAAAAGCCTGAAGAAAAGACCTTGGAGAAGGTTGCGGTGTTTAAAACACCTGAGCCTGACGAAATAATATATGATGTGGAGCATAAAAGAGAGCCTGAGGCAGAAAACTTTAAAATAATAGGTCAGCTTTTTGACACATATATTCTTGTGGAAAAAGAGGACAAGCTTCTTATGATAGACCAGCACGCAGCCCATGAGAGAATTAACTATGAAAAAATAATGGAGGACAAAAGGTGTGTAAGCCAGACTCTTATGTTTCCTGAAAGTCTTAAGCTTTCTCCCACAGAGGCGGATATTGTTGAAAGCAATATAGACACTTATGAAAAGCTCGGCTTTAAGATAGAACAGTTTGGCGGAGGGGATTATATTGTCCGTCAGGCTCCTGCTGATATGAAAACAGAGGATATTTCCTCTGCAGTTGTGGAAATTGCACAGCTTTTAAAAGAGAAAAAAGACCCTGAGGACATATACAGCAGTGCGGTGTTTACAATAGCCTGCAAAAGTGCCATAAAGGCAAACCACAGCCTTACAGAAATCGAG
>JAGARF010000241.1 GCA_017622395.1 Clostridia bacterium
ATGCAACTACTTTAATCTCTGTAAGTTCTGAAAGACCTGTAAGGCTATATTCTCTTTTTGAAGGCTGGTTTGCCGGAAGTGTATCAATATCTATTATATCAATACCAATCATTTTATTTCATGAATACGCAATAACAACAAGCTTAACAGGTTTTTCTGTTGCAAAACGGTTTTCAACTGTTACTTCACCTTTTACTGCAGATGCATTTTTTATGCTTTCTAATGTTTCACCATTTGCATTAAGGTATGTTACATCAGTAATTTCAACACCTTCATAATCCTTCATTTCAGATGTAATAAGTGCAATGTTTGAAAGCATTATTCTCGAATTACCCGATGTTGCCCCATCAGAAACAGGATTAATTGAAAAATATCCTTTTGTTGCTGCATTAAGTGCTGTGCCGTTTTCGGTATTGTAATCATCATAATAGTCCTGTGAGTCCATAATATCAATGAATGTGTCATTCATCATAAGTGTTCCCACCGCACCCATTTTGTCTATTACATAACGATATTTGTTTTCAACAGTTAAAGCAGAACCTGGGTTATAGCTGTTTCCAACAGCAACCTGATTTTCTACAAACGCGGTTCCCGGTGCATTAGCATAAATTCCTCTTTTTATTGTATCTGTGTATACTGTTTTTGGTAAAATTGGATCTGTATATCCCGCAAAATGTAACAAGCTTGTTCCGTCTGTAACTGCAACTCTTCTGTTATGAATAGCACTTTCTTCTTTATTCAAATACCAGAATGCTCTGTTTACCTTTATTGCTCCGTTATAAGCATAAGTAGGAGTTTTTGAAGATACATTGTATGCAAATGCGCCTCTTACTCTGTTAGCATTTCCGCCTACAAAATGTACATCGGCAACGATTGATGCATTTTCGTACTTTGTTATGTCTTCATAATCAAGAGTAAAGCTACCCTGATTTGTTGATAAAATAATCGTATCTTTGTCAACTACATCAACTGTTGAGCCATCTGATGCAGTAATAGCTAAATCAGAAACTGTGTTATTAGCTGTATTTGCAACAAAGTTTGGTGTAAATAAAGTTTTAACTGTAAATAATTTCTTTACCTCACCAATTTGAAGGTAATAGCTCTGTGTATCTCTTACAAACTCACTTTCTGCAATGATAGTAAGAAATTCATCATTTATTTTTGTTGTGTATTCAACTGCTGTTCCTTCTGATGTGGTAAGCACAATATCTCCCACATTTTCTGCTGTAATACTTGTTTCGTATTCAACTGTTATTGTTCTTGCTCCTGCGTAAATTGATACAGGGGTAAGAATTTCCGCTGCTGCCGCGTTAAATGATGTCATTGTTAAAAACATAACAGCCGTCAGCACTAAAGCTAAAACTTTCTTCATAACTATCTCTCCTCACTTTATATATTCTGCAATAGTTTCTTTTATTTTCAAATTAAGACTATCGTAAAACTCGCTGTTTCTTGGATATTCTTCAAAAGTTATTTCCATACCGGCCATATCTTCAATAAATTTAACAACTTCTTCTTTACCTATATGGTCTTCAAGCATCTGGCAAAGCTGTATATCCTGTAGGGCATCTTTGAAAACCTTCGCTCTCATAGAACATAAAGGTCCATCTTTTCCCGGATATACTGAGAATGTATCTCCTGAAGGATAATGTTTATCTCCTGAAGTCGTAAGATATGGATTTACGGTGTATTCACAACCAAAATTGTAGTAGAAATTATACCCCCAATGAAGGAAACCTTTTACTCCGAATTTATACATAATAAATCCAAGTGCTCTGTCTCTGTATAGCGGCATAGATAAAAATCTGTTAGCTACTTTTATGTTGCATATATTTGAATGATATATAAACAAATTATCCGTTTTATTTTCTAAAAATCCTTTAAGATAAAGTGGCATCTCGCAAACTGCAGGTACATCTATAAGGCCTTTTGCATAAAATTCGTAATTTGAAATTGCCTCCAAAATCTTGCAATCACCTATAAGAGGTCTTATTAAATCGTGGGCATATTTATATTGCTCAAAATCAGTGAACTGAGGTTCATCTGAAATATGAAAATATGTTACATCTTTAATTTTTTCTTCTTCCAGAACCTCAATAAGCTTCGGTATAAATATTTTCAGGAACTCTGCATATCGCTGTGAGTCTCCTTTTGTATTCCAACCGAATATATAATTTTCTTCTCCGTCCATATCAGCTATAACATTGGACGAGTATTTCAGTCCGTGCTGAGAAAACAAATGTGATATTTCATAATACTTGATGTTATTTTTCTTACATAAAGCAATCCATCTTCTCAACTTGCTGAAATCAAATTTATATCCTTCTTTGCCGAGAGAAATATCTACAAGCTGAATATTAGGTCTCGATATTCCAAACCCTACATCAAGGTTAAGGCTGAAAACCGGTGTCAGCATCATATTCATTCCGATATCTGAAGCCATTTCTATATACTTGTCTATAAGTTGCCAATGCTCCTCACTATATATCTCAACATTGTGTACAGATGCTATGCAATCAGGATGAAGCCACTGGGTTGTTATAAGCTTCTGATGTGCAATCTCTCTGTTTAATACTGTCACTTGCATGGTTATTGACAATTGCATATTCATCTGTTCTTTTCTTGTCAGTTTATTAAATTTAGTTGTAATTGTATATACTCCCGGTTGCATATCTTTTGGTATATTTACATCAAGCCATAATGATGATGTGCCATTAACATAAAATATATTTTCTTTACTCTCTGCAGGAATAAGAATGTCAGGCATATATCCTTTTTGATCAGTTATGTAATCATCATCCATACCTTTGGCATATAAAGGATTATCCATCAATGCATCTTCAACAACATAAGGCGTTATACATTCTTTTATAGATGACTCAATTTCGATCTTCATTTTATATCTCTCATCAGATGTCAACGCAATCTGATATGCATAGTGTTCACCTTGAAAAAGAGTTACTTTTTCTACGTCTGAACTCTTTTCTATATCACCATTACTTCTTATCTTTTCCAAAGAGCTTATCTGTTTCATTTTGATATCTATCATCATCTTATA
>JAGARF010000242.1 GCA_017622395.1 Clostridia bacterium
TACACACATTAAGGTTCTTGCATGGGAAAGCTTTGAAACAATGTATCCATATTGCAAAGCATTTACAAAATAATAAAACAAAATCGGTTGTCCTTCGGGACAACCGATTATAATAATGAATACGAGGACAAATATGAATAAAGAACAGTATATAAAACAGCGAATTTCTGATATGAGCATTGAAGAAAAAGTAGGTCAGTGCTTTGTTATCGGATATGTAGGAGCAACAGTAACTCCTGAAATTATCAGGAGAATTAAAACATATAAGCCTGCAGGCATAAGAGCAGGTCTTATGTGGAGAATAAGAACAGTTAAACACGACCCAAATGGTACAAACACAGATTTTGCATCAAGACTTCAAAGACCATATAAGGGAACAATAAAGGATTTCTTACCTGATATTCCTGTTCCTCATTTTACAAATGAAGAATTTTGTGAATATGTAAACACCTTAAAGCAGGCGGCAATTGAAAACTCAAATGTGCCACTTCATTTTACATTTGACTTTGAAGGGGATGTTTCTGCAGACTATTACAGAGGGGGAGTTAAGTATTTCCCAAGCTGTATGGGTATAGCACAGGGGGATAAGGCTTTGGCAAAAGATGTAGCCTGGGCAGTAGGCAGACAGCTTGCACCTCTCGGATTTTCATGGATTCATTCACCTGTACTTGATGTAAATACTAATCCTAAAAACCCTGAAATCGGTGCAAGAAGCTATGCTAAAGACCCTGATACAGTTGCAGAATATGCAGCAGAAGCAATTAAAGGCTTTAAAGAGGCAGGTATTATTGCAACAGGAAAACACTTCCCCGGAAGAGGTGAATCCGCAGCAGATGCACATCACGGTCTTCCTGTAATTGATATTTCAAAAGAGGAAATGTATGAAAAGCACATTAAGCCATATAAGAAGCTTATTGAAGCAGGTCTTCCTGCAGTTATGACAGCTCATACTGCATACCCTGCACTTGACGATTCAGGTCTTCCTGCAACACTTTCAAAGAAAATTATTACAGGTATTCTTAAAGAAGAATTAGGATTTAAAGGTGTTGTTACAACAGACGAAATCACAATGGGTGGCATTATCTCTAAATTTGAAGTAAAGGATGCTTGTCTTGAAGCTATCAACGCAGGCTGTGACCTTGTTCTTTTAAGAGACGAGGGCGGTCTTATAGACGAAGTTATCCCTGCACTTGTTGATGCAGTTAAAGATGGCAGACTTTCTGAAGAAAGACTCAATGATGCAGTTTCAAGAACTCTTGGTGTTAAATATGACTACGGATTCTTTGAAAATGAACAGATAAAAGAGGTTTCAAAAGCAAGTGAAGGTATAAATGATGAAAAGGTTAAAGAAATTGCACTTCGTGCCGCTAAAAAGGCAATGACTGTTGTAAGAGACGAAAACAATATCCTTCCGTTAAAGCAGGGTACAAAGGTTTTATTTGTATATCAGGTTAACCCTGTTCACGAAAGAACAAATACACAAAGCTGTAATCCTGCAACTCCTTGGCTTGAAATGCTTAAGTATTCAGATGATGTATATTGCGTAGAATCAAAAATGAAATATCCTGATGAAGACAGAAAAAGAGTGTATGAGAGAATTGACGAGGCAGATGTTATTGTTGTAACAAACTACTTTGACAGAAGAAATCCTGAAAGTGGTAACAGCTTTGTTAAAGAGCTTCATGAGAAAACAGACAAACCTATTATTGTTGTGTCAAATTCACCTTATGAGTTTACAATTCTCGATGAATACAAAACAGCTATATGCACATACAGCTCATCTGTAGAAAGCTTTAAAGAACTTGCAAATGTTATCTTTAAGGGTGATGGAAATGTCAGATAAAAAATTTTTTATTGGTGTTGACTCAGACGGAACTGCCTTTGACAGTATGACAATAAAGCATACAGACTCATTTATTCCTGCTATGATAGAGGTGTGGGAATTAAATGCCGTTAAAGACAGAGCAACAGAAATTGAAGAGTATATTAATCTTTATTCAAAAGACAGAGGTGTAAACCGTTTTCCGGGACTTTTAATGACTTTTGAAAAAATGATTGAAGAAAATATATTTGATAAAGATGTTTCAGATTTAAAGGCATTTGTTAATTCAGGCAAAGGCTTTTCCACAAAAGCACTTGAAGATTTCATAAAAGAAACAGACAGTGACTTCTTAAAAGAGGTTTTAAAGTGGAACAACCTTTCAGATAAGCTTTTTGCTGAAAACTGCAAAGATATTCAGCCGTTTAATTTTGTTAAAGAGTCTCTTTCAAAAGCTATAGAGAAAGCAGATATAGGTGTTATTTCTTCAGCCACAAAGGAAGGTCTTGAAACAGACTGGAAAGGCGGAGGAATTGCTCAGTTTACATCTGTAATCCTTGGTAAGGAAAACGGCAGTAAAAAAGAACAGTTAAAGTCAGAAACTGAAGGCAAATATGATAAAGAATGTATTCTTATGATTGGCGATGCTATAGGTGATTTAGAGGCTTCAAAAAGCATTGATGCACTTTTCTATCCCATAATTGCAGGAGAAGAAGAAAAATCATGGGAAAATCTATACAGTGAAGCTCTTGATAAATTCTTTGACGGTACATACAAAGGAAAATACGAAGAAGCACTAATAAATGCTTTTTATGAAAAATTCAATTAGATGGAGGAATGATATGGCTAAATTTGGTTTTATAGGTTTTGGACACAGAGGCATAAATATGCTTGAGTGTCTGCTTGACCATATAGATGGATATGAGATTGTTGCTATTTGTGACCTTATGGAAGAAAGAGTAGAGGAGGCAAAATCTCATTTTGAAAAAAGAGGACTTAAAGTTCCTTTTGCAACAACAAGTGAAGATGAATTCTTTAATGTTGAGATGGATGGTATGTTTATTATGGCGTACTGGGAATCACACATTCCTCTTGCAATAAGAGCAATGAAAAAAGGCATAATCCCCGGACTTGAAGTTGGCGGAGCATATACTATTGAGGATTGCTTTGAGCTGGTAAAAACTTATGAAGAAACAGGAATTCATACTATGCTTCTTGAAAACTGCTGTTACGGAAAAACAGAGCTTACCGTTCTTAAAATGGTAAGAGAAGGTCTTTTTGGCGATGTTGTACATTGCAGCGGTGGTTATCATCACGATTTGCGTAAAGAAATATCATACGGAGTTCAGAAAAAGCATTATCGTTTGAGAAACTATATATCAAGAAACTGCGAAAATTATCCAACACACGAGCTTGGACCTATCGCAAAAATTCTTAATATAAACAGAGGTAACAGAATGTTGCAGTTAAGCTCATTTGCATCAAAAACAAAAGGGCTTCATAAGTACATAAATGACCATATAGAAGATTTATCCCATCTTAAAGATACACAGTTCAATCAGGGTGATATTGTTACAACAGTAATAACCTGTGCAAATGGAGAAACAATCGTTTTAACATTAGACACAACTCTTCCGAGAGCTTATTCAAGAGGTTTTACTGTAAGAGGTACAAACGGCTCTTATTTTGAGGAAAACGATTCTGTTTTCTTTGATACAGAAGAAGACCATAAGTTTCATTTTGATTGGTACAAGCATTTCAGAAATGGTGAGAAAATGAGAGAAGAACATTTGCACCCACTCTGGAAGAAATACGGAGCCGCTGCTGACGGAACAGGTCATGACGGAATTGATTATTTAATTCTTAAAGCATATATTGAAACTGTTGAAAAGAAAGCAATTCCGCCAATTGATACTTATGATACTGCAAGTTGGATGGCAATAACACCACTTTCTGAACAGTCAATCAAAATGGGCGGTGCGCCTGTTGCAATTCCTGATTTTACAAAAGGAAAATGGGCAATGCCGAGAGAAAAATCAGAGCTTGAATTTGCACTTGATTAAATAGTGTGAGGGAGATATAAATCTTAGATATTTCAAATATTGACAAGAACTTTAAAGTTAATACAATATTAATAAAATAGAATATAAAGTTCTATAATGAAGACATACAAAATAATATAAAAAAGGCAATATCAGAGGAGGGATAATTATGGTAAGACCAACAGCAATACCACTTATAACTGTAGATCCATTTTTTTCGGTGTGGTCAGAAAGTGAAGCATTATACGGAAGTTATACAACTCATTGGAGTGGAAAGGCTACACCTTTGTTTGCAGGCGTAAAAATAGACGGAACTGTGTACACAGTATGCGGTGTAGATAAGGACTATGTTAAGTTCAACAGAAAGATTTATCAGACAGACTTAAAGATAACGCCATTAAGCACAATATATACATTTGAGAATAAGCTTGTGAAGCTGACACTTACATTTACAACACCACTTATATTAAGTAGACCTGAAATACTTACAAGACCTGTAAGTTACATAGAATATAAAATAGAGAAAAAAGCAGATGTGAAAGATGTTTCTTTTGTGTTCGGAATTTCACCCCTTTGTGCAGTTAATGATTACAGGCAACAGGTTGAGTTTAAAAGAACTCCTTATTCTCTTTCCTGTGGTAACAGCATACAAAATGTATTGGGGAAGACAGGAGATTCTATCAAAATAGACTGGGGTTATCTGCATCTTTGTGAAGAGAACACATACGCAGCAGTTATTGAAAATGCCTGGGCTAATATAAGAAAAATTGAGACCTCGGCATACATAAGTCCATATAACGAAAATCCCTATATGATTTGCGAAAAAGAAAACATGGAAGGATTTATAACAGTTGCTTATGACGAGGTTAAGCCTATTGAATATTTCGGAAGTCAGCTTGATGAATATTATAAAAAATATTTTGCTGACTTCGGTGAAATGATAAGAGCTGCAAAGAAAGAATATCCATATATAAAAGAGCTTTGCAGACAGGA
>JAGARF010000243.1 GCA_017622395.1 Clostridia bacterium
GTTGCAGACAAAAGAAGTCCCACAACCTCTGCCTCGTAGGCATAAAGAGCAACTGCCGCTCCCAGATGCCTGTCCTGAATATATTCACCGGGAGTATCTATCAAGAACTCTCCGTGGTCAATACTCTGTGTTTTCTGATAAGCTATTTTATTGCCTTTCAAAGCTTGTGTAAGTGTTGTTTTCCCACACTCACTTCTGCCTGTTAACATTATTTTTCTCATGTTCTTGTTATATTGCAAACATTAAAGCCAAGCTTTTGCTCACAGTACTCGGTAAGAGCCTTTAAAGATGCCTCAACCTCTGATACTGTTCCTGTTATAATGAGTGTTCCGCTGAAACGGTCCACAAAACCAAGCTCTGCACCTGAGGTTTTAATTGCAATATCTCCTGCAATGATTGCAGTTTCCGCAGGTGACATTGTTACAATGCCGATTGCAGATTTGCTGTAGTCAACCGTCGGGTCAAGTCCAAGCTTCTTATACAGAATTTCGTCAGGGTTTGCAATTATGTGTGCTAAGGTTATCTGCTTACCCGGAACAAGTTCCTGTATAATTCTCATTTTATCCTGATATTCCATTTCATCACTTCCTTATAATGAATTGCCCCTTGGGCATGAATTGAAATAAATTTCATGAATTGGCTTCGCCATGAATTGAACCTTTCAGGTTCATTAAGGAATAAACGCTCTGCGTTTTATTAAATAAAATCGCTTTGCGATTTTTGACCTCAATGCAGACAAAGTCTGCAATTCATGAGCCATAGGCTCAATTCATTGAGCAACAGCGAAAATTCATGACAGCAAAGCTGTCAATTCATCCTCCTATCTGACAATTTATATGTCTTTGTGCAACTGCTACAAGCTTTTCCATTTCTGTATCACTTGGTGGGATTACATCTTTTAAGGTGTACTCTCTGCCAAGTCCTTCGTACTTATCCTGACCAAGTCTGTGATAAGGAAGAAGGTGAAGCTCCTTTGCTCCGATTTTTGCAGCATATTTTGCAATATCTTCTATATCCTTTTCGTTTGCGTTAACTCCGGGAACAGTGGGAACTCTCACAATAAGTTCCTTTGCATCCCTTGCAATCTTTGCAATATTTTCAAGGATTAAAGTGTTGTCAACTCCTGTATATTGCTTGTGTTTCACAGGGTCCATATGCTTTATATCCGTTAAAAATGTATCAATAAACGGAATTACTCTTTCAAGCTCTTCGTATGATGCCAGAGCCGTTGTTTCAACCGCAGTTGTTATGCCGTATTCCTTGCACACTCTTAAAAGTGCCTCTGCAAAATCTATCTGACACAGGAATTCTCCTCCTGATAAGGTTATACCTCCGCCTGAACGACGGTAGTAAGGCATATCCTTTAAAACATCATTTACAATTTCTTCAACCGTAACATCTTTGCCAACAGTTTTGATTTTGTTGCCCTCCTTCATCTGCTGAATTTCAAAATTCTGAGATTCAGGATTACAGCACCATTTACATCTTAATTTACAGCCTTTAAAAAAGACTATTGTTCTTATGCCGGGGCCGTCGTGAATGGAGAATTTCTGTATGTTGAAAATTCTGCCCTTTGTTTTCAAATATTTTTCCATTTAAAATCCCGCCTGCTCCGTTCTGTTGATAATATCATCCTGAAGCGACCTTGAAAGGGTTGTAAACAATGCACTGTAGCCTGCAACTCTTACAACAAGGTTTTTGTACTTTTCAGGATGTGCCTGAGCATCTCTTAAGGTTTCACGGCTTACAACATTAAACTGAACATGGCTTCCTTTCTGGTCAAAATATCCTCTTACCAAGTTGCAGAATGCCTCAAGTCCTGACCTTCCTTTAAGTGCTGACGGATGGAACTTCATATTAAAGAGTGTTCCGTTTGACGCAATATAGTGGTCAAGTCTTGCAACAGAGTTTGCTGCAGCTGTAGGACCGTTTAAGTCCTTACCTGCCGATGGTGAAACACCGTCTGCAACAGGGGTGAACGCAAGTCTGCCGTCAGGAGTTGCTCCTGTCTGTGCACCAAGGGGTACATTTGCAGATACAGGATAAAGACCTGCCTGATACATACCGCCTCTTGGGTTTTCGTAAGTTTCAAGGGGCTTTGTGTATGTATATGCAACATCTCTTGCAAATGCATCAACCTCTGGGATATCATTACCGAATTTAGGAACTTTGTCTATCAATTTTCTTATTTCTCTGTATCTTTCAGTTGCAGGGTCGCCGTGCTCTCTTACCTGCTCAACGATTTCCATAACTTTCTTTTCTTCAACCGCTATACCGTTTTTCTTAAGCTCGCCTATAACCTTACCTGCGATTGCTCTGTCTGTTCCGTTGTTATCATAGCCGTAATTATGTAAAAGTGCTTCTTTAAGTTCTTTTAATGTGAACTTCTTTTCTTCAAATACCAATGTTTTAATAGCATATAAAGAGTCTGCCATATTGGCAATACCAAAGCCCTGAGGACCTGTGAAGTTATAAACCGCTCCGCCCTCCTGAACAGATTTGCCTCTCTTCATACAGTCCTGAACCATTCCTGAAAGGAACGGAAGAGGACATCTTTCTGCGTGAGCACAGTCAATTGCGTTGTCTGCATTAACCAAAAGCTCTATAGCATAGTTCATCTGTGCTTTATAAGCATCATAGAACTTATCAAATGTATCAAAGTCTTCTATCTCGCCTGTTTTTACACCAACAAGCTTGCCCTTGTCCATACCGTTTGAGAAAACAAGCTCAAGCGGTCTGCACATATTGAAGAATGCCGCATCATGCCAGCCTTCTGTTTTTCCTGATTTCTGTGGTTCTACACAACCGATTATGTTGTAATCTCTTGCATCTTCAAGTGTTAAACCTCTGTTTACAAGAGCAGGAATAATAACCTCGTCATTATAATAAGCAGGAAGTCCAACACCTGTTCTTGTAAGCTCTGCCGCTTTCATAAGGAAATCGTGAGGTGTCTGGCTCCATACTCTTACAGAGAACGATGGTTGTGGAAGAAGAACATGCATTGTTGCCTGAATTGTCATAAATGACAAATCGTTTGTTGCATCTCTGCCATCAGGAGTCTGTCCCCCTGCAATAAGGTTCTGGAAAAGGCTGTAGCCTGCAAAACCCTCTGCAGATGCCGCATCTCTGCACTTGTTGAGGTCATTTAACTTAACCCATATACAATCTATAATTTCCTGAGCAAATTCGTATGTAATAGCACCGTTCTTGATATCTTTTTCAAACCAGGGATACATATATTGGTCAAATCTTCCCGGAGAAATTGAGTGTCCGCTTGATTCAACCTGAAGAAGCATTTGCACAAACCAGAATACCTGACAAGCCTCGTAGAAGCTTTTAGCACCTCTTGCAGGAGCCTCTGCGCAATTGCTTGCAATCAATAAAAGTTCAAGCTTTCTTTGGCTGTCGGTTTCTTTATCCGCCATTTCAAGGGCAAGCTTTGCATATCTTCTTGCATAGTTTGCTGCAGCCTCACAGCTCATAATAACTGCTTCTAAAAACGCCCTCTTTCTTGAATAATCGCCATCACCTGGTTTAACTGTTTCAAGCTCGGCTCTTGCCTCGTCCGCAATTCCCATAAAACCATATTTGATAATCTTACCGTAGTCAACAGTAACATGACCAACACCGTTATAGAAGTAGTTGCCCGGTGTGAAAATGTTATGCTCCATAGCAGTTAAGGTCTCAGGTGTCATATATGATGTTGCAAGCTCCGATGTGGTTTTACCTTTCCAATATTTGTAAACCTCTGATAATGTTTTCTTTGTTTCATCCGAGATATAGAAAGGGTCTGCACTTCTTGTTGCAAGTGTATCAAACTCTGCCTCAAGCCATTCAAAAGAATATTCAGGGAACACCTGACAGCTTCTTGACTTTTTGGTTGCACTTCCTACTATAAGCTCGTTATCTCTTATTGTAATAGGAATATTGTCAAGAATATGCTTGAAAGCCTTTGCTCTCCTTGTAATTATTGGCTCTCCTTCTGTCTGTTTGTAAGACTCGGTCAAAAGAACCGCTCTGTCTGCCTCTATTTCAGGCATTTTTTCAAAGAGTGCATCTATTAATTTAGTTATTCTCTCGGTTTTCTTAATGTCTTTAATAACATACTGTGCCATTTTTGACCATCCTTTCTATCTCTGCTATAACATCTTCAGTTATATTTCTTGCCACACCTTTAATCTGTGGCGATGAGTGTTTCATTGCAAAACTGTATTTCACCTTTTTCAGCATATCAACATCATTTGTGTTATCGCCGAAAGCCGCTACATTCTCATTTTTTATACCAAGCCTTTCGGTTAAAAACTCTGTTGCCGTTCCCTTGTTTGTACCTACAAGGTGGAAATCGCACCATATGCCGTCATCATACTGACTTACAAGCATATTATTGTTTTTAACATAAGACTTATATCTTTCAAACTCATAAGAATTTTCTTTATAAAATGTAATCTTATAAATGTCTTCTTTTATATCGTCAATACTTTCAATTCTTTTTATATTTTTGTGATGAGTATGAATTATACTGTCTTTATAATCATCATTTTGCCATTTAAAATATGTAAAATCCTTTGCATAGAACAAAATGTTGCTTTTTTTCATAGCGTTAAGAGTAAATTCTGTGTATTTCTTTGGTATTTTACGAAAGTATAGCACCTCATCTCTGTAAATTACCATACCGCCATCAAGAGGAATGAAGTAAATATCGTCAAAAGCTTTATTAAAAATGCTTTTTAATTCTTCATAGGTTCTTCCGCTTGCAATAGCAAGTGCAATCCCTTTATTTTTCAGGCTTTGTGCCATTTTGAAGAACCTTTCTTCAAGATGTTCTTCCCCCGGCATAAGCAAGGTTGAATCCACATCGGAAACAACAAGCTTTATTTGATTTTCCAACACAGGTTCCTCCTATATTTTAACTTAATTATATAATACAACAAAAAAAAGAAAAAGTCAACACTTTCAAAGAAAAAACCAACAAAAACCAAAAATAAAAAGATTTTACAGAGAAAAGTCGGAGAAAAACTCTCCGACTTCTTTTATTACATTTCTTTTATCACACTTGCAACTCTTTTTGCCGCCTCTGCAAGGCTTTTTAAATACATAAATTCTTCTGTTGAATGAATTCTTCCGCCGTCAACGCCGATTGAGTCTATTGACGGTATGTCTGCCTCTGTTGTGTATGCCGCATCAGAGCCGCCCTTTGAAAAACCGCCCTCTATTGCAGGCAATTTATACTTTATATAAATTTCGTTCATTTTCTCAAGAAGTTCTTCGTTTGCCGCTTTTCTTTCCATAGGCGGTCTTACACTTATTTCCTCCAGCTGACAGATGCACCCATCAACAAAAGTTTTATCTGCAATTTCCTGAGCTGTTTTTCTGAATTCTTCAAGAGCTTTACTTGTAGCAAACCTTGTATCTGTTACAATTTCACAATATTCAGGAACTGTGTTTGCCTTTGTTCCTCCCGATATGATGTTGCAGGAGCAAGTTGTACCATCATTATCCTTGAATTTCTCAAGTGCGATTATTTTGTGAGATGCCTCAAGGATTGCATTTGCACCGCCTTCTGCACAGCCTGCACTATGGGTTGCAATTCCTTTTACTTTAAATTTATGGCGTACAATTCCTTTTCTTTGAATTGTAGCCTTTTCTGTAAGCATACCTTCCATATTAAAGAAGGCTATAGCATCCTTTGCTTTCTCGCACATAAACCTTACAGTTTCTTTATTGCTTCCCTTACTGCTTGTTTCTTCATCTGTCTGGAGGATTAATTTAACGGGGTTTTTACGAAAGCCTGTTTCCTCTAATGCAACCATTGCCAGAAGTCCTGCAATCACACCGCCCTTGCAGTCGCTGGTTCCGGGACCGTACATTTTTTCTGCATCTCTTGTTGTTGCAGGAGAACCAAACGAGCCAACAGGATGAACTGTATCCATATGTCCCGATATTGCAAAAGGTCTTGCATCAACATCTCCATTCATTGTAATACAAACTGCATCTCCTGATACAGGCTGTTTTAATATTTCAACTTTCCAGCCTCTTTTTTCAGCAATATCAGTTATGTATCTGCAGGCTTTGTCTACGCCCTCTTTATAATCTGTAGGACTTTCTATGTTGCAGACATTTTCCAGCACATCAAGATATTTATCACTTAATTCATCGATTTTTTCAAACAACTTTTCCATTTTTATCACCTGTGTTTAATTATAACATTTTCAATAATTGTTGTAAAGTACAAAAAACTCTCAATCAGGATTGAGAGTTTTTTGTTAAACAATATATAAAAGTATTGCAAACATCTGCAATATACTTCCAGCAAGAACAAACAAATGGAAAATTGAATGTGCATAGCGTTGTTTTTTCAGGAAGTAATAAATACCTGCACCTATTGTATAGCTTATTCCTCCTGCAAGAAGAAAAGCTATTCCCCCTGTACCAAGTGCTGCAACAGTAGGTTTCCAGGCTGCAACTATGCACCAGCCCATAACAAGATAGCATATTGCCGAAATTGTTTTTGCACATTTTAAATTAACTGCAGTAATTGTTATTCCAAAGGCTGCAATACCCCATACAATACCGAAATATGACCAGCCGAGAGCCAAACTGTATTCTCTTAAAGGAGAAAGAACGATAGGTGTGTATGTTCCTGCAATAAGTAAGAATATAGAGCAATGGTCTATTATTCTGAAAACCTTTTTAGCCTTACGCTCAGGCTTCAAGCCGTGGTATATGCTTGACATTGTATATAAAATTATCATTGATGCACCATATATCGCACTACCGACTACTGCATACGGGTCACCGTGAATAGCTGCAAAAATAACACAAAGACTTAACGCAACAACACCCACAGCTCCGCCTACAATATGAGACACCATATTGAAGATTTCTTCGCCTCTTGTGTAATCGGGAATTGTTATTTCCCTTTTCGACATAATCTCACCCTCTATTTAATGTAGTTTTGTATATTAGATTATAGCATAAACGATCACATATGTAAAGAAATTTCTGTTGAAATTTAATTTTGTATATGTTAAAATGTTAGTGGTGATAAATTATGAGATATGTATTTATGCGATTTCCTGAAGGAAAAGCGAAAGCGGTTACATTAAGCTATGATGATAATACAGTTGATAACAAAAGATTTTCAGACATAATAACAGAATATGGGCTTAAATGTACTTTTAATTTAAACAGTCAGAAATCAAACAAAATGTTTGGAAATATGCTTAATAATGAAGAAATAAAAGAATATATTATAGACAGAGGACACGAAATTGCAGTACACGGAGCCTTTCATAAGGCAAACGGGATTGTAAGACCTGTGGAGGGAATAAGAGATGTTCTTGCTTGCAGACTTGAGTTTGAGAAAAATTACGGCAGAATAATAAGAGGTATGGCATACCCTGATTCAGGAATCACAAAATTTCTTAATACATCAGACTATGAAACAATAAAAACTTATTTAAAAAGTCTTGATATTGTATATAGTCGTACACTTGGTGAGGATAACAGAAAATTCAATATGCCTCTGGATTGGCATGCCTGGATGCCTACAGTTCATCATAACAATCCAAAAAGCCGAGAGATTGCACAGGAGTTTGTAAATCTTGATATATCTTCAAATTATATTGCAGGGCAGGAATCAAGACTTTTCTATATGTGGGGACACGCATATGAATTCGGAAGAACCGGCGATTGGGAGCTTCTGTATGACCTCTGTGATATCCTTGCAAAGCATAACGATATATGGTATGCAACAAATATGGACATATATGAGTATGCAAAAGCTTATGAATCTCTTGTATGGAGTGCAGACAGCAGCTTGGTATATAATCCAACTCTGTTTAAAATATGGTTTGATGTTGACGGCATACCGTATAGTATAAAATCAGGAGAAACAAGAAGAATCGAGGATTAATATATGGAAATACTGTATGAAAACAGTAACAATAAATTACTGCTGAATACTCTTGAGCTAAATAATGGCGTAGTTCCACCGAAAACAAACCACAAGGAGAGTAAATAATGGAATTTTCAAATTTAACAAATCTTCTTCATCACATAGTTGATGATCTTCATGTACCTTTTGTGCAATGTCAGGTTTATAAAGAGGGTAAAGAGGTATACAACCACGGCTACGGCGATGCTCAGAAAGATACCCCTGTAACACCACAGCATACATATAATCTTTATTCAACAACAAAATTTATTACCTGCACAGCCGCACTTCAGCTTTTAGAGCAGGGAAAATATATTATGACAGATCCGCTTTATGAGTATTTCCCTCAATTTAAAGATATGCTTGTAAAAGTTAAGGACATAAATGCAGAACTTGCGGCAAAGGTTGTTCAGGGACAGAAGGTTGAATATAAAACAGATAACGATATTTTGCTTGTTGAAGCCAAAAGACCTATTTTAATTAAAGATGTTTTCAATATGACTGCAGGCTTTAATTATGACAGAAATGCTCAAAGCTTTAAAGACATAAAAGAAGAAACAGAGGGCAGATTTCCGACCTTAAGAATAGCAGATGCTCTTGCAAACAATCCTCTCTCCTATCAACCGGGCGAAAAATGGGGCTATAGCCTTGGTCACGATTTACTCGGTGCTTTTGTTGAGCTTGTTTCAGGAATGAAATTCGGCGAATATTTAAAGAAAAATATTTTTGAGCCTCTTGATATGGACTCCTTTACCTTTGAAAGAAATGAAGAGATATATTCAAAAATGGCTGAACAATATGAGTATGATTATGAAACAAAAACCGCTCATAATGTTGGCAAAGCGAACCCACATATTTTGGGCTCTGAATTTGAAAGCGGCGGTGCAGGTCTTGCAGGAAGTGCAGAGGACTACGGCAAGTTTGTAACTGCTATGTCCCTTGGCGGCATAAGTCCAAAAGGTGAAAGAATATTATCTGAGCATACAGTTGATTTAATGAGAACAAACTGCCTTAACGATGAACAGCTTAAATTCTTCAATTGGTCACAGCTTACAGGCTATGGCTATGGCTATGGTGTAAGAACTCATATGAGCAAAGCAAAAAGCGGCGGCTTAAGCCCTGTGGGAGAGTTTGGCTGGGGTGGTGCAGCAGGTGCATATGCACTGGTTGACAAGAACAATCAGATTGCAGTATTCTACGGTCAACATATGCTTAACAACTTAGAGCCATACATTCACCCACGCATCAGAAATGCAGTATACAGCTCACTTGATAAATGAATAATGAATGATGAATAATTTTGGTTGAAAATCGCTATAGCGATTTTCTTTTTTTATGATTTTGAGACATTGTCGAGGAATTTCTGTAGGGTGCAGCATTTATGATGCACCGTAAAAGCGATTCGTCGGAAAATCATTCCACCTCATCAGTCACTTCGTGACAGCTTCTCCTCAAGGAGAAGCCAGCCGAACCCTACGATGATGTATGTAAAAAACACTTGATAATTTTTAAAAAATGAATTATAATAATTATGCCAAGCTATTTTAATATGTTAAATTAGGTGTTTTATAGAGAGAACTGTATATTTTTATATGTTTTCACATACTTTACTATTACGAATTTGTTAAAAATGCGAATTCCATTTAGTGAGGTATGTATAACACCTTTTATTAAAATAGTTTGGCGACTATCGGAGTTTGCGTTTTTGTGCGTCTGCTTCGGTGGACGCATTTTTTAATTCAGGGTGATTGAATGAGAAACAAGAAAAAAGTAAAAATAAATCTTTTGAAAGGCTATAAGGTGATTATAGGCGAAAGGTTTGACAGAAAGTTTTACAACTCCACGCGAAAGATGCGTTTGCTCGAATATATTGCAGAGGGAAAAGGCGAATATATAGTGAATGGAATAAGCATCCCTTTTCAAAAAGGTGATATGCTGATTATGACAGGTGCAGGCTACCCTGTAATAAAGGCGGATAATATCAGAAGAATATTTATTTCCTACAACAAAAAAGAAATAATAGAAAAAGACTTTAATTTTCTTGCAGATTTCTGCAAAGGAAACAGGATATATGAAAAAATAGCAGATTTAGAGAAAAGCTATTATAAAACAGAGTGTGAATATATAGGCTGTCTATGTCTTGAAGATGAATAATTGAAAATCGCTATAGCGATTTTCTTTTGTATTATTGACAAAAAAATAAATATGAAGTACAATAAAACCCGTCGGTAATCCGACGGGCAAGATATCATTTACGGTGTTTACACCGGCGGTTGTGCTTTCATCTCTTTTTGATTGGAGGTGATCGCTATGGATAGTGAATACATATTATTTATGATTATTCTGTTACTTTTAGTAATTTCCATAAAAAAATAACCGCCACGCCAATGGAACGGTTATTCTTTAAATAAACAACTGTTGGCACAACCGTTTGAGGTCTTGCCTTTTTCTATATATATTATATATATATTTATTAATTTTGTCAACAATTTATTTTTTGAAAAAACTATCCTGTTTGCAGAGTGTCCTTACGGACACTCAACAACGA
>JAGARF010000244.1 GCA_017622395.1 Clostridia bacterium
TAAAAGAAACTGAAAATAAAGATGTATATGAGCTTTTAAGACTGAATGCGAAAGACAGAATTACTGCAGGAGAAAAACAGCTCTCTTTAAAAGAACAGTTCATTTATGTTGAAAAGATATACAAAGAATTTGCCGATACCGCTCACTTTAAAAATATAATTTTAAATACAGGACTTCATCAGCTGAGTGACGGCAGATTTCCTGTAAATTATCCTTTCTATAAGAAAGTATATGACAAAGATTCTATGCTTTTTGTAAATATGCTTGAAAAATATTTTGAGTATACAAAGGATACAAAGGTTCTGGAGATGCTTTATGACAGGGTTCTGCTTTGCCTTAACTATTTTATAGATAAAGAAAACAAGAACGGACTTATTGAAGAAGATAATATTGTGTCTCTTGAAAATAATCTTTGCTATATAAAAATGCTTGAAAGCATAAAGAACCTTGCAGAGATTATGCAGCAGAAAGAAACCTTCACAAGACTGAATAAAAAAATTAAAAAGCTGAAAAAATACATTAAAAAAGTATTCTATAACGAGAAAATCAAGGTTTACAGCAGCGAGATAATTGACGGCATCAAAAATGAGATTGTTGATGTTGATGCAAATATTTTAATGCTTCATATGCTTTATAAAAAAGCAGATAAAAAGACGGATATTATACTCAACAATTTAACAGACAGAAGTATTGTAAGCGTTGATGTCAAGGAGCTTTCAAGTGATAAGCTTTGTGAGTTTAAAGATGTGTGCAAAAAGCTAAACAGGGAAGAACTTATAAAACCGGAGCTTGCAAAACACAAAGGAGCTATGGTTACTTTAACAATCTGAAAGGGTGGACAAAATGGAAGATATTTTATTTAAAAGAAAAAACGGTTATGAAAATATGACCGATAAGTTAAGAGAAGAAATGAACGAGTTTAACGAGGGTTATAAGGCATTTTTATCCCTCTGTAAAACAGAAAGAGAATGTGCAGACTTTTGCAAAAAGGTTGCCGAGGCAAACGACTTTAAAGACCTTGCAGAGTACAAAACACTTAAAAAGGGCGATAAGTTCTATATAATGAACAGAGGCAGAGCAATTTTAATGGGTGTTATGGGTAAAAAGCCTGTAAATGAGGGAGTTCGTGTTGTTGCTGCGCATATTGACTCTCCAAGACTTGATTTAAAACAAAATCCATTATATGAGGCTGAAGAAATGGCTTTCTTTAAAACCCATTACTACGGCGGAATTAAAAAATATCAATGGGTGGCAATGCCCCTTGCCATTCACGGCTGTGTTGTTTTAAAAGGGGGAGAAAAGATTAATATTGTAATCGGTGAAGAAGAAAACGACCCTGTTTTCTGCGTAACTGACCTTCTTCCGCACCTTGCCGCAAGCCAGATGGACCAGAAGGGCGGAAAAATAATCGAGGGCGAAAAGCTTAATGTGTTAATCGGCAGCGAAGGTCTTATGGAAGAAGAAAAGCTTTCTGTTAAGAAAAACATTATGAAGCTCTTAAATGATAAATATGGTATTACTGAAAAGGATTTCATAACAGCAGATATAGAGGTTGTACCTGCATTTAAAGCTAAGGATGTGGGAATAGACAGAAGTATGGTTGGCTCATACGGTCAGGATGACAGAGTTTGTGCCTATACAGCACTCAGAGCAATCCTTGACACAGAAAAACCTGAATACACTTCAATCTGCTATCTTGTAGATAAAGAAGAAATAGGAAGCTGTGACTCAACAGGTATGAAATCAAAGTTCTTTGAAGATATTTTAGCAAAGCTTTGCTATATGAGCTGTGAAAACTACTGTGACATTTTAGTTTCCGAGGCAAGAGCAAATACAATCTGCCTTTCAGCAGATGTTACTGCAGCTGTTGACCCGAACTATGACCATGTTAATGAAAAAAGAAACAGTGCATTTTTCAACAAGGGTATTGCACTTATGAAATATTCAGGTGCAAGAGGCAAGAGCGGAACAAACGAGGCAACTGCTGAACTTGTAAGAAAAATAACAGATATTTTTGATGAAAATGATGTTGCATGGCAGACAGCAGAACTTGGCAAGGTAGATGAGGGCGGAGGAGGAACTGTTGCACAGTATTTTGCAGTGTTAAATATTGATGTTATAGACTGCGGTGTACCTCTCCTTTCAATGCACGCACCTTTTGAAATTGCCGCTAAATATGATGTTTTTATGGGCTACAGAGCATATAAAGCCTTTTACAACTAAATATTAAAATATCGCTTTTTCAAAAGCGATATTTTAATATTGTTTACCAAGTTTTACTGTTGTATAATCATTTTTAGGAGAATGTATATGAAAAATTTATTGATCGCAGACAGCTATGAGCTTTCTGAAAACTCTGTAAGCTTTGAAACAGAGGACAAAGAATTAAAATTTGTTTATGATGAGGCGGAAAGACTTTTAAAAGAAAATGTAAAGCAGTTTAATGATTACAGAGTAATAATAGAAGGCTCAAAATACAACGGTGTATGGCTTGAAACTCAGCCGCTCGGCGGAGAAATGTATGCAAAGAGAGACCTTGAAACAGCATTGAATAATATACTTATTTTTATGAAATATCAGCGCCGTGACGGTAGGTATCCGGGTTTGATTGTTAAGGCTGATAACTGGTGGGACGGTATGAGATGCATTTATGATTGGATGCAGGGATTCTTTTTTCCATATCCTGCCCTTAAAATGTATTACCATATTGGGGAAAATAAAGAGTACTTAAATGAGCTATATAATTCCTTAAAGGCTTTTGATGACTATCTATGGAAAGAAAGAGACAGCGATGGTGATGGTTGCCTTGAGAGCTGGTGTGTGTGGGATACAGGCGAGGACAACTGCACAAAGCATATCTTAGCAGGTATGCCAATGAGCGAGTTTGGTCCTTGGGGAAGCTCAAATGCACCGAAAAACACAAAAAAAGGCTGGTTTCCTCATGAGTCAGCAGAATATATGTCCTATTCCTATGCTATGAGAAAAACTCTTGCAAAAATATCGGAAATTCTTGAAAATGGAGAGAAATTTGAGTGGGAAAGAAAAGCAAAACAGGTTCAGGACAGATTTAAGGAATATCTCTGGGACGAAGAAAAACATTATTCTTTTGACAGAGATTGCAACAATGACAAAATGGAAATTATGCTTGGCTCAGAAATCATAAAGTGTATGTACGGCGGAATATATACTCAGGAAATGGCAGACAGCTTTATTAAAGAACATCTCTTAAATCCTGAAGAGTTCTGGACAAAATATCCTCTGCCGTCAATTGCAGCAAATGATAAATATTTCCATGTAAGCAGAGAATATTCAAACTGTGCAAAAGAGGTTTATGAAATTTTAGGTGAAGACAGCGATATTGATGACAACAGCTGGTCAGGTCCTGTTGAGGGTCTTACATATCAAAGAAGCATAGATGCAATGCTTAACTATAATCATCACGCAGAAACTGTTTTAATAGGCAAAAAGCTTATTGAGCTTATTAAAAAGAATAAAATTTTCCCTCAGCAGTTTAACCCCTTTACAGGTGAAACCTGTAAAAATCCTCAGAATGGATACGGACCTATGATTTTTGCATTCCTTGAATATTTAAGTCTTTTAAAAGGTGTTAACATTTCATACGATTACGCACTTTGGAGCGGAGCGGAAAAGGGGGAATTTGAATATACACAAAATATCAGAAATAAAACCTTTACCCTAAAAAGCGGTGATATGCTTTGTGCATATGTTAACGGAGAAGAAAAATTCTCATTTACTTACGGCTTGAGAGTTAAAACCGATTTGAACGGCGAAATAATTTCTGTATATGGTATTTCCGAAACAGAAACAGATGCAAAGGTTATCATAAAAGAAAAAGAATATAAAGCTGTAATTAAACCAAATGAAGAATATGGAATTTTAAACGGTGAATTAAAACTGAAAAACAAAGTGCCTTTTAACTAAAAAATACTGAGCTAAGGCTCAGTATTTTTTTAGTGACCTGATATATTCAAATGTTTCCTTTTCGCCTTTTTCTGCAAGCATTGTAAGGAGCTTTTCAAGAAGGTCGGAGGTTTCCTTGTGGATAAACCTTTTTGCTTTACCCCTTATAAAATACTCGATAGGGTGGCTGTCTGTATAATTTTCTCCCTGATAGATTTTGCTTGCGGCAACTCTGTCGCAAAACATTTCCTTAACAAATCTTAAGGGCATTTTAACAGGCTCATACAAATGAGTTTTTGGACTTATGTCAGTCCAATATTCAAAATGGTGCCTGTTTCTGCCCTTGTGATGAATCCACGCAGTTGAATAACCAAAGGTTTCTCTTTCTATTTCATTGGGACTTCTTGTGCCTATATAATATTTAGCACCGGGAATAAACTCTGTTAATGTGTACTTTGAAAGGTCGTGAAAAAGTCCCTGCCATAATATTCCTGCTTTTGCACAATGATATATAACCTTGTGTCTGTGCTTTGTTATGGTCTTAAAATGCTTTATAGGATGCATAATCTATACCTCGCTTTGCTATAGTATACATTATTTTTAAGGTTTTGTAAATGGTGCTGCAGCAAAAGAAAATTTAGTAAGACAGGGGGCAGCTTATTTCTATCAAAATGTTGCAATCTCTTCTTCAGGTGGGAGAGAGACCTCTGCAGATTCTGCAAAGAGGATTGGTCCTTCCTGAGTATATAATGGGTGATACTGAATATTTATACTGCCTGTAACCGTTACCCAATCGCGGTTTTTGATTTCGTCGCACTTTTCGGGAAGAACGCACAAAAGTCCTTTGAATTCAATATCATCAACACAGCAGGTCATAACATGTCTGCCTATTAAAATTGTATTTTCAGGGAACTTTTTGTTAACACCTGTAATGCCCTTGAATTTAATTTTCTTGCCTGCGTATTTTTGCATATCTTCTGAAAAATCTCTGTACCAGAGAGCATAATCTCTGTCTGCGACTTCAACAACATCTGCATTTATATCAAATGGCAAGGGGTCTTCTATTTCATCATATTCAAGATGCTCGTCTGCATACTCATAAGCTATAATGCAGTTTCTTGAAATACCTCTTACGATTTTATGGAATTCTTCTTTATCAGCATTTTCAGGTCTGTTGAATA
>JAGARF010000245.1 GCA_017622395.1 Clostridia bacterium
GTAGTTATGAAAGAAACTGCAGAAAAAATAGATGTGTTATATGTTTTTAAGCAGTTGATGCAAGAAATTATATAATTCTATCTTTTTTTCTAAAAAACTTGCTAATATGTCTTTTTTCTGCTATAATAGAGAAAGTTTACGAAAGGATAAGTGTTATAATATGGAAAACAAAACAAAAAAAGCATCATTTACCAGCTCCATCGGCTTTGTTCTTGCGGCTGCGGGAAGTGCTGTAGGACTTGGTAACATCTGGAGATTTCCTTACCTTGCCGCACAGGGCGGAGGAGGACTTTTCCTTATAATTTATCTTATTTTAATTTTAACTTTTGGTTATACTTTGCTTGCAACAGACCTTATAATCGGAAGAAAAACCAAAATGAATGCTATAAATGCATATGCAGCTATCAGTAAAAAATGGAAATTCGTCGGTATACTTACATTCATAGTTCCGTCTATGATTATGACATATTATTCAGTAATCGGCGGATGGGTTATGAAATATATCCTTGTTTATGTTACAGGTCAGGCAGGAAATGCTGCAACTGATGGCTATTTTACAGGCTTTATAACCTCATATGCCGCACCTATAGCGTTTATGTTCCTGTTCCTCGCCGTTACAGCTTTTATAGTATACAATGGTGTTGAAAAAGGTATTGAGAAATTCTCTAAATATGTAATGCCGGGTCTTATTATAATGGTAATTGGTATTGCTGTCTTCTCTGTTTGCCTTAAACACACAGATGCAAACGGTGTTACAAGAACAGGTCTTCAGGGACTTGGAATTTACCTTATACCAAGATTTGAAGGTATTACATTCAGTAAATTTATGGGTATTCTTTTATCAGCATTAAGCCAGCTGTTTTACTCATTAAGTGTTTCTATGGGTATTATGATTACATATGGCTCATATGTTAAAGACGATGTAAATTTAAGTAAAAATATCACACGCATCGAAATTTTTGATACAGGTGTTGCAGTTCTCGCCGGTATGATGGTTATTCCTGCTGTCTTTGCTTTTATGGGTCCTGAAGGGCTTGAAAGCTCAGGTGCAGGCCTTATGTTTATGGTGCTTCCTAAAGTGTTTAATGCAATGGGAACAGTTGGAACTGTAGTTGGACTTTTATTCTTTATTATGGTTGCTTTTGCAGCACTTACTTCAAGTGTTTCTATTATGGAAACAATTGTTTCAACCTGTATGGAAATGTTTAAGACTTCAAGGAAAAAAGTAAGCCTTATTATCGGGGTGCTTTCAGCAATTGCATCTGTTATTGTTTGCCTTGGTTACAATGCAATATACTTTGAACTTAAATTACCTACAGGTGCAACAGGTCAGCTCCTTGATGTACTTGATTATATCAGCAACAGCTTCCTTATGCCTATTATTTCACTTTGCACATGTATTCTTATCGGATGGATTGCAAAACCAAAGTGGGCAATCGACGAAATGGAAAAAGGCGGATATGCATTTAAGAAAAAAGGTTTATATACAGTTGTAATTAAGTATATAGCACCAATTCTTCTTGTTGCAATGTTCCTCCAATCAATAGGTGTATTCCAGATGCTTGGACTTTAAAAAATGTTCCCCTCATTTGAGGGGAATTAATTTTTGTCTTATGGTAATAATAATTGACAAAATGATGTTTATTTGATAGAATGTTAAAGTAACTTTGTATTTATCCGCATTGCGGTTAAATAACCATGTCACACTAACCGGGGAGGTAGCGGTGCCCTGTACCTGCAATCCGCTATAGCAGGGGTGAATGTCTTACTGAGGGCCTTGTATGTGCAGTCAGCCTTGAAGTAGAAATGTTGAGAGCTGGGTCTTAAGCAATTATGCGTCGTGAACCTTGTCAGGTGGGGAACCAAGCAGCAATAAGCGAATTGCATAATGTGACTTAAGGGTGCCTTGCTTGAGTTGAAGCTTTAAGAAGCGTGTGTATACATTTTTCGAAGTAAGACTGTGTGGCTTTTTTAAGGAGGAGAAAAGATGGAATATCAAGCACTTTACCGGCAGTTCAGACCTGAAGAGTTTTCTGATATGGTAGGTCAGGAGCATATTGTCCGTTCATTGTCTAACCAGATAGAAAACGGTAAGGTAGCCCATGCTTATCTTTTCTGCGGAACAAGAGGCACGGGTAAGACAACAACTGCAAGAATTCTGTCAAGAGCAGTAAACTGCACAAACAGAAAAGGTGCAAGTCCCTGTAATGAATGTGCGGCTTGTAAATCTATGCTCAATCAGAGTGCGGTTGATGTTATAGAAATAGATGCTGCCTCCAATAACAGCGTTGAAAATGTAAGAAATGTTATTGACGAAGTAGTATATCCTCCTGTTATGCTTAAGTATAAAGTATACATAATAGACGAGGTTCATATGCTTTCAACAGGTGCTTTCAATGCACTTCTTAAAACTCTTGAAGAGCCTCCTGAACATGTTATATTTATCCTGGCAACAACAGAGTATCATAAAATTCCTGCAACAATACTTTCAAGATGTCAGCGTTTTGATTTCAGGAGAATCTCTTCTAATGAAATTAAAGAAAGACTTCGTTATGTATGCGAGCAGTCAGATGTTAAAATAGATGATAATGCACTAAATACAGTTGCATATGCGGCAGATGGTTCTATGAGAGACGGTTTGTCCATTCTTGATAAATGTATTTCGTTTGGTCATGAAGAAGTAACAGGTGAGATAGTTACTAAAATTCTTGGTATAGTAGATGATACGACCTTGTTTGAAATATCAAGAGCAATTTCAAAGGCTGATATCCCTACAATAATAGAGCTTTCGGAAAAAGCAATCAGAGAGGGAAGAGACCCGATTCTTTTAACTGTATATCTTATTGAGCATTTCAGATGCCTTATGATAGCATCTTTCGTGTCAGACCCTGAAGAAATTCTGCAGATGTCAGGAGAAAGAGCGGCAAGGTTTACAGAGTACAGTAAGGACTTTAAGCCTGGTGAAATAATAAACATAGTAAGAAGCCTCAGTAATTTATATAAAATGCAAAAGGAATCGCCTAATCCAAAGGTTATTCTTGAGATTGGTCTTGTTTCTTTAACAGGAACATATAACAAACAACAACTTACACAAATTCCTGTAATGCCTGCTGTTGAGTATGCGCCAAAGGCAGTGCCGGTTGTAAATATACCGCCTGTACCTGAAAGCAAACCGATTGCAGAGAGTGTAAAACCTGAAGAAAAGTCTGTGGCGGAACAAACAAATGTTTCTTTGGATGGAGCAGATATTCTTTCAAAGTGGGCTGAAATTGTTGCATATATATCAAGGGGAGGCAACGCTTTGCTTTCTTCTGCAATTTCATATGCAAGCCCATATGAAAACGGCGAAAAGCTAAATATAGTTTTTAAAAAAAGTATGGAAGTCAACAAAAAAATAGTTGATAAATCTGAAAACTGTGCTATAATAGAAGATGCTGTGTATGAGTGTACGGGGAAAAAAGTAAAAGTATCCTTCAAGCTTGAGGATGAAGCATCGGATTTTAAGCAAGCTCCTGTAAAACAGGCAAGCGCACAGGAGAAACTTGAAAAGCTTGCCGAAAAATTCCCCAACATAGTTAAAATAGAAGATTAAGAGGATTGTAAATATGGCGAAGAATAAATTTCCAATGGGCGGTATGGGTGGCATGAATATGAACCAGATGATGAAACAGGCCCAGAAACTTCAACAGGATATGCTCAAAATGCAGGAAGATTTAGATAATCTTACTGTTGAAGCATCAGTAGGCGGCGGCATGGTAACTGTTACCGCAACAGCAAAAAAAGAAATTACATCAATTAAAATTAACCCTGAAGCAGTAGACCCTGATGATGTTGAAATGCTTGAGGACTTAGTTCTTTCTGCAGTAAGAGAAGCTTTAGCAAAAGCAGAAAAAACATCAACAGAGCAGATGGGTAAGCTTACAGGCGGAATGAATATTCCGGGGTTGTTCTAAAAATAAGCATACTTTATGTATGCTTAAATATACCGAGGTGTGGCTCAGTTTGGTAGAGTACTTCGTTCGGGACACGATACTAACCAATTCGCAAGTATCTAGCCGAACTCCCACAAGCCTTTTAACACCGCCACTTTACGGCAACATAAAAAACAAAATACATGTGGTCAAACAAGTTTTGAC
>JAGARF010000246.1 GCA_017622395.1 Clostridia bacterium
GAACTGTTCCTTCTTTTAACAGAGCATCAGACAGCACTTGAAAACGCAGCAGCAGACTTTGCACCAAACGCAGTTGCAGAGTATGCATATAAGCTTGCATCAGCACTTAATAAATATTATCACGAATACAAGGTGCTTGTTGAAGAAGATGAAGAAAAGAGAAAATCAAGACTTTCAACACTTGAGCTTGCACTGAGAGTTCTTAACAAAATGATGGGAATTCTTGCAATAGAAATTCCGGATAAGATGTAAAAACATCAAAATCGGGCTCTGTTTCAACGAACCGCCCCACTTATGTATAAAACATACACTACGGGGGCGTTTCGCTAAAACATATCACCGATTTTGAAGTTTTATAAATAAGGAAAGAGGAAAGATTATTTTAAAAAATTCAAGGAATTTGCTTTTAAAGGAAATGTAGTAGATATGGCAGTCGGCGTTGTTGTGGGCGGTGCTTTCGGAAAAATCGTAACATCGCTTGTTAGTGATATCATCACTCCGTTTTTCGGTTATATCACAGCAAATGTTTCAGTTGCAGACCTTAAATATGTTTTAACACCTGCCACAGAAGAAACAGCAGAGGTTGCAATTAAATACGGTTTATTTATACAGAATATTATTGATTTCTTTATTATTGCAGTTTCTATTTTTGCCATTATTTCCTTAATGGGTTATGTAAGAGAAAAGTTTGAAAAGAAAGAAGAAGAAGTAAAAGCTGAAGAACCTGCAAAGCCAACAGTTGAAGAACTCCTTACCGAAATTAGGGATGCTTTAAAGGCGGAAAAATGAGAATAGGAATAATAGGCGGAGGAGCTTCGGGTCTTTTTTGCGGAATTACTGCAAAGAAAAATAATCCGAAGAACAAGGTTTATATAATAGAAAAAGCAGAAAAATGCGGAAGAAAAATCCTTGCAACAGGTAATGGAAGATGCAATCTGACAAATGAAAATATGGGAGAGGAATATTTCTTCTCATCAGATATAAGCTATGTCAGAGAGGCTCTTTCTGCATTTTCAAATCTTGATACACAGAAGTCCTTTAATGATTTGGGACTTCTTTTTACCACAGGGGAAAAAGGTAAAATATACCCGAGAAGTCTGCAGGCATCGGCAGTTCTTGATGTTCTTAGAATGGAGAGCAAAAGGCTTGGCGTTGAAGAAATATGCGGCTTTAAAGTTGTTAAAATAGAGAAAAAGGGCGACATTTTCAGAGTGTTTGGTGAAAAGGAAACCCTTGAATTTGAAAAATTAGTTATAGCAACAGGCGGAATGAGCGGTGAAAATTTAGGCTCGGATGGTGACGGCTATAATTTCTTAAAGGCATTTGGCCACAAAATGAACCCTGTTTTCCAAAGCCTTGTGCAGATTAAGTGCGACAACACCTACACAAAGGCACTAAACGGCACAAAAATAACTGTTGCTGCTAAGATTGAGGTTAATGGCAAAACAATTGACAAAGGCATTGATGAAATGCACTTTACCGAATACGGACTTTCAGGTCCTCTCGGCTTTAACCTTTCAAGGTCGGTTTCAAAGCATTTTGCAGAGAAAAATGAAAGTGATATTTACTGCGTAATTGATTTTATGCAGGAGCTTTCATATGATGAAGTGAAAGCTTTTGTTCAAAACAGAATAAAAACACAGGGTTATAAAAACCTTGAAGATTTCTTTACGGGAGTTTTCTCAAAAAGATGCGGACAGATGATTATTAAGAAATCAACAGATAAAAAATTTAATGTTTTTGCAAAGGAATTAAGCGGAGCGGAAATTAAGGAAATTGCAAATAATATTAAAGCATTTAAGGTTAAACTTATATCTGTTATGCCCTTTAAAAACTCTCAGGTTACTGCAGGGGGCATAAAAATTGAAGATTTTGAAAAGGATACTTTAGAGTCTAAAAAGCTAAGAGGTCTTTATGCCTGCGGAGAGGTTTTAGATGTTGACGGTATCTGCGGAGGCTACAATCTCCAATGGGCGTGGTCAAGCGGATATATTGCAGGAAAGGCATTATGATAAAAATAAGTGATGTTAAATTAAGTCCCTTTGACACAAACTATAAAAAAGCTTTGGCAAAGGTACTTAAAACAAAGGAAACAGACATTTTAAATATTGAAATATTAAGAAAATCCCTTGATTGCAGAAAAAGGGATTTTATTCACTATGTTTTAACCTTTAAAGTAGATGTGAAAAATGAAGAAAAATATCTGAAATTAAAAAATGTAAGTAAATATATTGAAGAAAAGTATGTTTTCCCATACACCAAAAGCAAAGGCGAAAAAATTGTTGTTGCAGGGTCAGGTCCTGCAGGACTTTTCTGCTGTCTTATGCTTGCAAGGGCAGGTGCAAACCCCGTTATCCTCGAAAGAGGAGAAAAGGTAGAGGACAGAAAAAAGTCGGTAGACACCTTTTTTGAAACAGGAAAGCTTAATATAAATTCAAACATTCAGTTTGGAGAGGGCGGAGCAGGCACTTTTTCAGACGGTAAGTTAACCTGCGGTCTGAACAA